>DASYCF010001299.1:0-5575 GCA_036500365.1 Byssovorax sp. | reverse complement strand
TCCTCGCTCGCGTCGGCCGCGGGCTTGAACGGGAGGCCGTCGAGCTTCTTCGACGGGAGCTCCGCGGGCCGCGGCGCCACGCCGGAGTCCGTCGCCGGCTTGAACGGGAGCACCGCCTTGGATTTTGACGCGACGAACGGGAGCGCGCTCGGCGGCGGCGTCGAGGGCGACGGCGTGTCCGCGTCCTCGTCCATCGCCGGCTCGGGCGCGTCGTCGGGGTCGGGCGGCGGCGGCAGCGTCTCGATGCGCGCGCGCGGCTCGTGCGGCGGCTCGTCGTCGCCCGCGAGCGCCGGCGTCGTCGCGTCCACTTCCGTCGGATCGAGGGCGGCGTCCGACGTGAGGTCGTCCTCGACCGCGTCGTCGGCGAGCTCGACCGGCGGCTCGCTCGGCGCACGCTGCGGCGGAGGTGCAGGGGGCGGCAGCGGCGCGTCGGGCGGCGGCGCCACGCCGAGGCCGAGGCCGACGCGTCCGAGCGGCCTCGCGCCGAGCCCTGCCGGAGGCGGCGGCTTCGGCACGACGAGCGCGCGCGTGCCCGCGCTCCCGCCGCTCGGCGCAGCCGCGTCGCCCGCTTCGAACGCGGCGCGCACCGAGTCCATGTGCACGCGCTCGCTCGGCGTCTCGCTCATCACGACGAAGCGACCGAAGGTGCTCGCTTCGGGCCCGGCGACGTTCACCATGCCGCGCCACGACACGACGGCGACGCCGCGGTCACCGTCGATCCACACGGTGTCGCAGCGCATCGCCACCTCGGCCGGCCGCGCCGCGGTCGGGCTCATCCGGAAGAGCCGCGGCCGCACGTTCGGCAGTCGCGTCTCGAACCGCGCGTGCGTCGGGTGCAGGTGGTGGAGCACGATGGGCAGCGCAGGTCGCAGCACGTCGACCTGCTGATCGCGCGGCGCCGCGTTGAAGAACGCGAAGTCGAAGCCCGACGGGGGCGCGCCCGCGATCGACTCGCGCTCGCCGGTCGCCGGGCGCGCGTGCATGCGGTACGCCCAGACGATCGCCGCCTCGGCGAGCTGGCTCCGGCGCGCGCGCCACGCGGGCGGCAGCGGGCCGAACCCGGGCGTCGCCTCGTCGCTCGCTTCGATCGCCTCGAGGTTCGGGAGCGCGCGACCGCCCTCGCCCACGGCGCCGCGCGCCGACACGCCGCTCAGGTTGTCGCCGCGCTGCGCGCCGCGCTCGTAGCGCGTAGGCACCTCGAGGAACGGCCCCGGCGGCCCGGCGACGACTCCGCTGGGCCCGCGCACCCACGCCCGCTCGCCGACGACGCGGATCGATTTCTTGAAATCGCCGACCTCGAGCGTCGCCACCAGGGAGTCGACGGGCGCGCCCCCCGGCGCGTGCGCGCTGCCGACGAAGAGCACGTCGCCGCGCGGCTTGTACGGCGCGTAGTCGCTCGGGACCTTCAGCGCGCCGTGCGGGTTCGCGTCGTAGAACGCGTCTCCCGTCGCGGGCTCCTGCGCGGCCGCGACGCGCGCTTCGGCGCCGTGCACGAGATCGAACGTCGCCTTGGCGCAGAGCGTGAGGTTCCACGCGTCGCCCTGCGGCTGCCAGGCGACCCCGACCACGGGGAAGGTGCAAAACGACAGGAGCTGCAATCGGCGCGAAGGATACCCCGAAGCCGCGGCCGCGGCGGCGCGCGCGTCAGGCGAGGCGGCGCGTCTCGCCGACGTCGAGGATCCAGAGGTCCTCTGCGTCGCCGCCGAGGCGCTCCCACGCGGCGCGCGCCATCTCGGGTGGCTCGCCGACGGGCTCGTCCGTCAGCTTGAACGTGCCCCAGTGCATCGCGACGAAGCGGCGCGCGCCGACGAGCTTCGCCGCCTCGGCGGCTTCGTCTGCGTTCATGTGCTGCGGCTTCATGAACCAGCGCGGCTCGTACGCGCCGATGGGGAGCATCGCCCAGTCGATGGGCCCGCAGCGCTCGCCGATCTCGCGGAAGCCGTCGAAGAACGCCGTGTCGCCCGCGTGGTAGGCGGCGCCCTCTGGCCCGCGCACGACGGCGCCGCCCCACAGCGCGTCGTTGCGATCCCACGGGAAGCGCATCGACCAGTGGCGCGCCGGGACGATCGTGATCGCCAGCGACTCGACCTCGGCCTGTCCCCACCAGTCGAGCTCGACGACGCGCTCGGCGCCGGCGGCCTTCAGCGCCTCGGCGTTGCCGAGCGGCGCGACGTACGTCGGCCGCGCGCCGAGCCGCTCGATCGTCCACGGATCGAGGTGATCGCGGTGGTTGTGCGACACGACGACGACGTCGATCGGCGGCAGCTCCTCGAGCGCGATCCCCGGCGGCGTGAGGCGCTTCACGACGGCGATGCGCGGCGCGAAGATCGGATCGAAGAGCACGCGCTTGCCGCCGAGCGTGAGCAGGAACGTGGCGTGGCCGATCCACGTGAGCTGCGCCTCGCCGCTCGCGACGAGCGCGCGATCGGGCTCGCGCCGCGGCGTGACGAAGCCGCCGGGATCCCGCCGGTTCTTCCCCGCGAGCCCGTCGACGACGCGCCACTTCAAGATGTCGAGCGGACCACGCGCGGGCTGCGTCGCGCGGTCGTCGAAGCGTCCCATGCGTCCGACGTAGCACGTCGGCGCGTCGCTCACGCGGCGCGTCGAACGAGGCCGACCCGCGCGAGGCGGTCGAGCAGGCCGATGCGCTCTTTGTCCTCGAGGTCGCCGGGCAGCGACGACGCCGTGAACCGCGTCGACGCCAGCACGTGACGCACGGCGGCCGCCGCGCGCGCGGGGAGGTCGACGAGCTTGCCGTTCACGGTGAGGCGCGCGCGTCCGACCGTGACGTCGAGCGTCGCCTCGGCCTCGGGGACGCGCTCGAACCAGCCCTCGATCGCGGCGGGCGGACGGCGCACCCCCGCGAGGCCGCGGAAGCGCACGTACGCCTGCGCCAGCTCGCCGATGGCGAGGTCCGCGTCGAGCGCGTCGGCCAGCGCGCGCAGATCGGCGGCGAGCTCCGCGCGGTGCGCCGGATCCACCGGCCCCGGCTCGAGGGCGCCGATCGGCAGCGCCCGGCGGAGGCCCGCGTCGGCGCGCGCGCCCGCCGTGACCGCCGCCGTGAGCCAGTCGATGCGCGTGACCGGCAGCGCGCCGAGCGTGATGTGGAGCGAGTCGACGTCGATCGCGAGCACGTCGTGGAACGTGCCGCGCGGCACGTAGAGGAAATCGCCGGACTCGACGACGACGTCCGCGATCAGCGCGCCGTGGTCCACGGTCTGCGCCGTCCGGAAGTCCGCGCGCGGGCGCCGCACGTCGAGCGACTCGAACGAGAACGCCGGCAGCGACAGCGGCGGCAGCACCGGCCCCTCGTAGAGGCGCCAGCGCTTCCTGCCGCGGAGCTGCATCACGAACACGTCGTGGCTGTCGATGTGCGGGCCGATGCCCTCGCCGCCGGGGCGCGCGTAGTAGACGTTCGCGCCCACGATGGCGCCGAGCTCGCGGCCGAGCTCGCGGCAGATCGCGAACAGCTCGGGCGCGTGGTTGTGGTGGTCGTCGAGCCGCGTGAGCTTGCCCGGGTTCTCCGCCTCGAAGGCGAGCCCGTCGGCCGTGAGGGCGTCGCACGCGACGCGCGATTCGAAGTAGTCGGGGCGCCCGCGCGCCACGTGCAGGTGCCGCCGATCCCGGTACGCGTCGACGAACTCGTCGACGGAGAGCGGCGCGAGCAGATCGCGCAGCGTCGGGGTCTCCATGCGGCCACGCTACGCGACGCCGGCGCGTTCGGTCGAGGGCTGCCCTCAGGCCGTGCCATGCGCTAGGCTGGGCGGATGAAGAAAGAGCTTGCTGCGATCTTGATCGGGGTGATCGGGGGCGTGACGGGGCAGGCGTGCTCGTCCACCGTCGAGACCGGCGCCGACACCGGCTGCAGCGCCGCCCCGGGGTGCGCGAACCCGGCGACGTCGTGCACCATCCACAGCTGCACGGTGACCTCGAGCTGCAGCACGATGACCATGTCGTGCACCGTCTGCGGCTCGTGCGACGGGTTCACGTCGTGCTCGTCCGACGGCTGCACCGCGTGCGTGTGCAGCACGTCGACGTCCCCGTCCACCTGCACGACGACCGTCACCAGCGACGGCGGCGCGAGCGGATCCGGCGGCGCCGACTCCGGCGGATCGGGCATCGGCGGCGTCTGAGTTGACGGTCCGGTACGACGCGCTCCTCGCGAGGCGAGCGCGCGGCGTGATGCGACACGGCGGCGCGCGCCGCACGGGCGAGCGACTCGACTACGCGTTCGCCGGCGGCGATCCCGACCCCGCGTCGTTCCCGCGGGCCGCGCTGGCCGAGTCCGCCGCCCGCGCGCTCGCGGAGGACGGCGAGCGCGCGCTCGCGTACGGCGAGCCCCAGGGCGCGCTCGCGCTGCGCGAGCTCGTCTGCGACAATTACCAGCGCTTCGAAGGCCTCTCCGTTTCACCCGATCGCGTGCAGATCGCGAACGGATCGATCCACGCCATCGCGCTCGCGCTCGGCGCCTTCCTCGATCCCGGCGACGCCGTCGTGTGCGAGTCGCCGACGTTCCCCGGCGCGCTGAACGTGATGCGGCGCCACACGTCGCGCGTCGTCGGCGCGCCGATCGACGACGACGGGATCGTCCCCGAGGCGCTCCGCGAGCGGCTGGCGGCGCTCCGCGGCGAGGGCGTCCGTTGCAAGCTCGTCTACACCATCCCGAACTTCCAGAACCCGTCCGGCGTCACGCAGTCGCGCGCGCGGAGGGAGGCGCTCGTCGAGATCGCCGACGAGTTCGATCTCTTGCTCCTCGAGGACGACGCGTACGGCGAGCTGCGATTCGAGGGCGAGGCGCTGCCGTCGCTGCTCTCGCTCGACACGCGCGGCCGCGTGCTGCGGACGGGCACGCTCTCGAAGATCCTCGCGCCCGGGCTGCGCATCGGGTGGATCGTCGCGCCCGCCGACCTGGTGCGCGCGCTCTCCCTCTACAACTTCGGCGGCGGCGTGAACCCGTTCGGCTCGCTCGTCGCGACGAGGTATCTGCGCGAGCACCTCGTGGCGCACGTGGCCGAGCTCGTCGAGGTGTACCGCGCGCGGCGCGACGCGATGCTCCGCGGGCTCGGCGAGGGGCTCGTCGGCACGGGCGCGCACGTCAGCCGACCGGCCGGCGGCTTCTTCGCGTGGGTCACGCTGCCGCCCGGCGTCGACATGGCGCGGCTCTCGGAGCTCGCCGCCGACGCGAGCGTCGCCTTCCAGCCCGGCAAGGGCTTCTTCGTCGAGGCTGGCGGCGAGCGGTGCGCGCGCCTCGCCTACAGCCAGGAGCCGCCCGAGCGCTGCTACGAGGGTGCGCGTCTCTTTGCGAGCGCGGTGCGCGCGGCCACGCTCACCTGAGTCGTGGGAGGTGCGGCGACGCGCCGACGACCCGCCGCCGCCGCTCCGCCTTCGAAGATCGCGCGCAGATCGTTGTGACGTGCGTTACACTCTCCGCTTGGGGGGATCTCGGTCCGCTTCGCGTCCGGGTGCGGACGCGGGTCGACGCGCGCCGTGCTGTCCTCCTCGATGAGAAGGAGACTCCGACCATGGGACACAAGACTGGCAAGCGTGCGGCGACTTACGACAAGCGCGACCTGCG
>DASYCF010001298.1:0-2097 GCA_036500365.1 Byssovorax sp. | reverse complement strand
CCAGAGCGCGTAGCGGATGAGCTCGGCGGGCGTCGCGTCGTCGGTCGCCGGCGCGGGGCCGACGAGCTCGACGCCGGGCGCCATGCACTCCATCAGGAGGAAGATGCCCTTCCCGCGCTGCCGCGCCGGATATGGAGACGCGACGCGGAGGCCGGCGAACACGGGCGGGGTCGTGTCACGCGGGGCGACCGTCGAGAACGCGCCGAGGTGGCGGGTCGGCGTCCGCCCGCTCGCGTCGACGTGGGCGATCGTCTACGTCAGCCTGCGCTGAACGCGCACGCGCACCCGCCTTGACGGTCCGCCCGCGGGCGGACGTCTGATAGGCTGCCGGCCGCGATGGGCCTCTCCGACAACATCAGCTTCTACGCCGCCACCGACGTGGGCCGCCTCCGCGACCACAACGAGGACAACTACCTCATCGACAAGAAGCTGAGCCTCTTCGTCGTGGCCGACGGCATGGGCGGCCACGCGGCGGGCGAGGTGGCGAGCGCGCTCGCGGTCCGCATCATCGACGAGGAGCTCAAGAAGGAGCGCGAGAAGATCGAGGCGGAGGGCCAGGCGATGAGCCGCACCGGCTCGCGCGAGGTGCTCTCGATCCTCGAGCAAGCCGTGCAGCGCGCGTGCGCCCGCATCCACGAAGAGGCCAAGGCCGACGCGAGCAAGCGCGGCATGGGGACCACGCTCTCGGCCCTCCTCATCGCGGGCTCGCACGGCTTCATCGCGCACGTCGGCGACTCTCGGATCTACCTCCTGCGCGACGGCCGCATCCAGCAGGTGACCGAGGATCACACCGTCTACAACGAGCTCATCAAGCGCGGGAAGCTGACGAAGGACCAGATCGAGAAGGTCGCGCAAAAGAACGCGATCACGCGCGCAGTCGGCGTGTACGAGCGGGTCGAGGTCGACACGCTCACGATCGAGGTGCTCCCCGGCGACCAGTTCCTCCTCGCGAGCGACGGCCTGCACGGGTACATCGCGCACACCGCCGAGCTCGAGCCCTATTTCGACGAGGAGGACGGGCAGACCGCCGCGAACGGGCTCATCGAGCTCGCGAACAAAAAGGGCGGGAAAGACAACATCACCGCCGTGCTCGTGCGCCTCGGCGAGGGCGACGACAAGGACTCGATGCGCGCGAAGCGCCTCGCCTTGAAGCGCGACGTCCTCCTCAAGATGCCGCTCTTCTCGCGCCTGCAAGAGCGCGAGCTGCTCCGCATCATGCAGGTCGCCGACGTCATCGCGTACGAGCCGGGCGACGTGGTCGTGCGCGAGGGCGAACGCGGCGACGAGCTCTTCATCGTGCTCTCCGGCGGCGTCGAGGTCATGCGCGGCGAGGCCGTGCTCACCGCCGTCGGCGCGGGCGAGCACTTCGGCGAGATGGCGCTCATCCGCGCCATGCCTCGCTCGGCGACCGTGCGCGCCATCGAGTCGAGCGAGCTCATCTCCCTGCGCCGCGGCGATTTCTTCGAGATCCTGCGCAAGGAGCACGAGCTCGCCGTGAAGCTCCTCTGGCAGTTCCTCGGCGTCCTCGCCGATCGCCTCGACCAGACGTCCGCCGATCTCTCGACCGCGCGTGAAGAGCTCGCCGCCGAGGACATCACCGACGCGATCTTCCCAGAGGCCGACGACGGCAACGGCGGGACGACGCTCGCCTCCGGGCCCGCGTCGACGCGCTGACTCGTGCTGGGGCTGCTCCGTTCCAGCGACAATCCGAGTTGACACTGTGGAGCGCCCCCCGCTAGCGTCGCCGGACCGGGTGATCATGCTCAATTTGGCCGGTCGATCCAGCCGTCTCGCCGTGGGTTTGCTCGCAGGGCTGGGCCTCTTGGCCCTGTCCGCGCCCGCGCGCGCCGATGAGCCGCGGAACACGACCGAGCCGCGCATGATGCGCGAGCCCGGCTTCGTGGTCGACGTCATCGACGCGTTCGACGACGGCGACCCGTTCGATCTCAACGTCTCGCTCGGCTTCGAATACCTGTCGAAGAGCGCGAAGATCCTCCGCGAGTCGAACATCTACCAGCCCGGCCTCACGACGGGCGGGTTCACCTCGCACACGCTGAACGTGGCCGACTACACGTCGACGACGACGAAGCTCACGCC
>DASYCF010001297.1:0-3772 GCA_036500365.1 Byssovorax sp. | reverse complement strand
TGGGCAGCGGCGGGGTCGGCGGAGCCGGCGGCGCGCGCGTGAGCGACGACGCGTCGGCCGCGACCGGCGGCTGCGGCTGCGTCGTCGGCGCGGTCGACGAGCGTGCCCTCGGCGGGTCTGCGCTGACCGCGCTCGCCCTCGCGCTCGCCGCGGCGGCGCGGCGGACCTCGCGACGAGGAGCCTCTCGCCGCCACGCCCGACCCGCGTAGACTTGCGGGCGATGGTCGCAGGGGGAGCGCGAGGCAAGCCGCCCGAGCCCGCGGGGGAGCCGCGCTTTCGCTGCAAGGGCAACGTGTACGTCGGCCTCCTGCAGCACATCGATCGCGCCGTCCCCGGCGGGCTCGACGCGGCGCTCGACGGCGCCGACGCGGAGCTCCGCGCGTTCGCGTCGCAGCAGTTCCTCGCCGCCTCCTGGTACGACGCGCTCCGGATCGCGCCGCTCGGCGACGCCGCCGCGTTCGCCTCGGGCGTGCCGTACACGCAGCTCATGAGCGACTTCGGCGCGGCGCAGGCCGAGCGCGACATCCGCGGCGTCTACCAGGTGCTGCTTCGCCTCGCGTCGCCCGCCATGATCGTCGAGCGGCTCCCGCGCGCGGCGAAGCAGTACTTCGACTTCGTGACGTCCGAGCTCCTGACGCGGCCCGCGCGCTCGCCGTCGGACCTGCTGGTCACGGGCGTCCCGCGCGAGCTCGCGCCCGTCTACCTCCTCGTGACCGAGCCGTTCCTCCGCCGCGCGCTCACGCTCGCCGGCGCGAAGGACGTCGAGATCACCGTTTCGAAGCTCGAGACCGACGCACGCGCCGACGGCGCCCCGGCCGTGCGCTTCACGCGACACATCGCGTGGAGGTGAGGTCGTTGCGCGGCGACGCGTCCCCGCTCTAGATTGCCGCGGTGAACGCGCGCACGCACCACGACCGGTCCACGCTGATCGACGTCGCGAACGCCGCGATGCTCGAGCGCGGCCTCGCGCCCGAGTTCTCCGACGCCGCGCGCCGGCAGCTCGCCTCCATCGCGGGCCCGGCGAGCGACGCGTCCGGCGCCGAGGCTCGCGACCTCACGGCGCTGCTCTGGTGCTCGATCGACAACGACGACTCTCGGGATCTCGACCAGCTCTCGGTCTCCGAGGAGCTCGGGGGCGGCGCCGTGAAGGTCCTCGTCGCGATCGCCGACGTCGACGCGCTCGTCGCGCGCGGCACGCCGATCGACGACCACGCGCGCACGAACACGACGTCGGTCTACACCGCGGCCCGCGTCTTCCCCATGCTCCCGGAGCGCCTGTCGACCGATCTCACGTCGCTGAACGCCGACGAAGATCGACTCGCCGTCGTCACCGAGCTGGTCTTCGACGCCGACGCCGCGCTCACGACGTCGACCGTCTTTCGCGCCAAGGTCCGCAACAAGGCGAAGCTCGCCTACGACGGCGTCTCCGCGTGGCTCGAGGGCGCGGGCGACGAGCCGCCGCGCGTGGAGGCCGTGGCGGGCATGGCCGCGCAGCTCCGCGCCCAGGACGCGATCGCCCAGAGGCTGCGGAAGCGGCGCCACGAGGGCGGCGCGCTCGAGCTCGAGACCCTCCAGCCCAAGGCCGTCTTCGACGGCGACGCGGTCGTGGATCTGCACCTCGAGGCGCACAACCGCGCGCGTCAGCTCATCGAGGACCTGATGATCGCGACGAACGGCGTGACGGCCAGCTTCCTCGAGGCGCGAGGCCGCTCGTCGCTTCGCCGCGTGGTGCGCTCGCCCGAGCGGTGGCAGCGCATCGTCGACGTCGCCGCGGAGCACGGCGACGCGCTCCCGCCCGAGCCCGACTCCAAGGCGCTCGAGGACTTCATGGCGGCGCGACGCGCGGCCGATCCCGTGCATTTCCCCGATCTCTCGCTCACGATCGTGAAGCTCATCGGCGCGGGGGAGTACGTCGTCGAGCGTCCGGGCGACGCGTCGCCCGGGCACTTCGGCCTGGCCGTGCGCGACTACACGCACTCGACGGCGCCGAACCGTCGCTTCCCCGACCTCGTAACGTCGCGGCTGCTGAAGGCGACGCTCTCGGGGGCGCGCGCGCCCTACTCCGACGCCGAGCTCGCGGCGCTCGCGTCGCACTGCACGCAGCAAGAGGACGCCGCCACGAAGGTCGAGCGGCGGGTCCGCAAATCGGCGGCCGCCCTCTTCCTCGAGCCTCGCATCGGCCAGCGGTTCGACGCGATCGTGACCGGCGCCTCTCCGAAGGGCACCTGGGTGCGCGTCGTCGCGCCTCCCGTGGAGGGCAAGGTCGTCCGTGGCGCAGAGGGCCTCGACGTCGGACAGCGGACCGTCGTCGAGCTCGTCTCGACGAACGTCGCGCGCGGCTTCGTCGACTTCGTGTGCGTCGCTCGATCGTCGGGCGTTCGGTCCTGACGGCGCGCGTCTCGGACCGCCGCGGCGGCCGAGGTCGAGCGCCACGCTCAGGCTGCGGCGAGCGCGGGGCGCGCGCCCTGCTTGCGCGCGGCGTCTGCAGGGAAGCACGCGAGGATCGCGGCGGCGTCGAGCGTGTCCTGGTCGAGCAGCTCGTCGACGAGGCGGCCGATCTCGGCGCCGCGATCTCGGACGATCTTGCGCGCCCGCGCGAGCTGGAACTCGAGGATGGCGCGCGTCGTCTCCTCCACGCGGTCGAGGAGCGTCTGGCTGTGCGGCGTGCGCGAGTCGCCCTTGAGGCAGATCGGGCCGAGGTCGCTCATCCCGAGCTCGCCGACCATCTTCCGCGCGAGCCCGGTCGCGCGCTCGATGTCGTCGGACGCGCCGGCCGTCATGGTGCCGAGGATCTCCATCTCCGCGGCGCGGCCGCCGAGGAGGAGGCAGATCTGATCCTCGAGGAACTCCTTCTTGTACATCTGACGATCCCGCTCCGGCAGCGACGCCGTGATGCCGAGCGCGCGGCCGCGCGGCAGGATGCTGACTTTGTGAACGGGGTCGGTGTGCTGCGCGGCGACGCCGACGGCGACGTGGCCGGCCTCGTGGACCGCGGTGGCGTGGCGCTCCTCGGCGTCGAAGAGGCCGCCCTTCCGCTCGGCGCCCATCATGAGGCGATCGCGCGCGCGCTCGATGTGGACGTCGCGCACCGCGCTCTCGCCCTCTCGCGCGGCGAGGATCGCGGCCTCGTTCAGGAGGTTCGCGAGATCCGCGCCCGAGAAGCCGGGGGTGCCGCGCGCGACGCCGCCGAGATCGACGCAGGTCGCGAGCGCGAGCCGCCGCGCGTGCACGCCGAGGATCTCCGTGCGACCGCGCATGTCGGGCAGCGGCACGACGACCTGCCGATCGAAGCGGCCGGGCCGGACGATCGCCG
Source organism: Byssovorax sp. (assembly GCA_036500365.1). Classification (GTDB taxonomy): domain Bacteria; phylum Myxococcota_A; class Polyangia; order Polyangiales; family Polyangiaceae; genus DASYCF01. The sequence goes on along the minus strand of DASYCF010001297.1, from coordinate 459 downwards.
GGTCGAGCACGTCGAGCCGGTTGGTCGACGCGATGACGACGATGCCGGTCCGCGGGTCGAAGCCGTCCATCTCGACGAGGAGCTGGTTGAGCGTCTGGTCGTGCTCGCCGGAAGCGCCGTCGCCGCCCTTCGAGCGCGCGCGGCCCACCGCGTCGATCTCGTCGATGAACACGATGCACGGCGCCTTCTTGCGGGCGGCCGCGAAGAGCGAGCGCACGCGCGCCGCGCCGACGCCGACGAACATCTCTTGAAACCCGGAGCCGCTCGCGCAAAGGAACGGGACGCCGGCCTCGGTCGCGACGGCGCGCGCGAGCAGGGTCTTGCCCGTCCCGGGATCGCCCGTCAGCAGCACGCCGCGCGGCGGGCGCCCGCCGAGGCGGCCGAAGCGCGCCGGGTTCTTCAGGAACTCGACCGTCTCGGCGAGCGTCTCTTTGACCTCGTCCATCCCGGCGACGTCGG
>DASYCF010001296.1:0-19509 GCA_036500365.1 Byssovorax sp. | reverse complement strand
AGACGCGGAGGTCGAGCGCCTCGACCGGATCGGCGACGACGCCCTCTGCGCCGTCGAGCAGGCGAGCGCCGTCTCGGCAGCCCGGCGACCAACCCCAGCGACACGCGCGGCGGAAGAGATCGAGCGCGCGCGGCACGTCGAGCCTCGCGCCGTCGCCGTGCTCGTGCGCGAGGCCGAGGTAGTAGCAGGCCCACTGCGCGCCAGCCTCGCAGCCGTCGCGCAGGTAGGGCGCCGCGCGCGTCGCGTTCAGCGCGACGCCCGAGCCGACGGCGAGGATGTAGCCCATGTTGCCGCAGCCCGCGCCGCTGCCGCGACGGCACGACTCGTCGTAGAGCGACGCGGCGCGCGCGAGATCGACGGGCAGGCCGCCGCGACCCTCGGCGAAGAAGACGCCGAGGTTGTTGCACGCGACCGGGTCGGTCCGCGCGCAGCCGGCCTCCGCCAGCGCGACGGCGCGCGGCTCGTCGACGGGCAGGCCCATGCCGTGCGCGAGCTGCCACGCGAGGTTCGCGCACGCGCCGCCCACGCCCTCGTCACACGCCCGCTCGCGGAGGGTGGCCGCGCGGGGCAGATCGACGGGCGTGAGCTGTCCACGCTCGTAGAGATTTCCGAGCGTCGCGCACGCGGCCGCGCTGCCGCGATCGCACGCCGCGGCGCCGAGGGAGAACGCGCGCGGCCCGTCCTCCGGCGCGCCGTTGCCGTACGCGAGCGCCCACGCGAGCCCGCCGCATGCGTCGTCGTCGCCGGCGCCGCACGCGTCCTCGAGCAGGCGGGCGCCGCGCGCGGCGTCGCGCGTCACGCCGCGGCCGCGCTGGTAGAGCTCGCCGAGCTCGCGGCAACCGGCGGCGACGCCTCCGTCGCACGCGCGCGCGACCGCGCTCGCGCCCTCCGCCGCGCGGGTCATGCCGGCGCCGCCCCACGCGAGCGTGCGCCCGAATCGGAGGCACGCGAACGAGTCGCCGTCGTCGCAGCGCCGCTCGAGGCCGGGCAGCGCGCGACGATACGCCTCGATCGCGCGCGCGGGCTCCGGTGGCGCGGGCGCCTTCGCGCTCGTGAGGGCGTCGCCGAGGGCGTCGCAGGCGACGGGCTCGCCCGCCTCGCAGCCGTGATCGAGGTCCGCGATGGCGCGCGAGATCTCCGCGTCGGCGGCGGCGGGCGCCCTTGGACCGCGGTTCGTTCGACGAAAGCGCAGACGCGCATCCTCGGCGCAGCCCTCGGCGACGTGCGCGCCGCAGGCCCGCTCGGCGATCTCGAGCGCGCGCGCCGCGTCGTCGCTCGACCTCGGCGAGAGGCGGGCGTCGAGCACGCGCGCCTCGACGACGCACGCTGCGCCGTCACCCACGGCGCACGCGGGAGCGACGGCCGCGAGCACGCGCTCGCGGCGCGCGGCTCCGAGCGAACGGTCTCCGAGCCGCGCGAGCCCGAGCGCGGCGCACACCCCGGACACGCGCGCCTCGCACGTCTTCGCGCACGCCGCGTCGTCGCCGGCCCGGCAAGGCGTCGGAGTTCGAGCGGGCGGCGCCGACGCGGCGATCACGTGTTCGACGCTGGCCCTCGACGCCGCGACGACCGCCGACGGTGGGGCGCCGCACCCGACCAGGAGCGCGCCGGCGAGCCTAGCGATCCAGCGCAGCGCCGCGAGCCGCGTCACTTCGCGCCCACGAGCAGGCGGACGCTCTCCTCGAAGCCCTCGTCGGTGCGGCGGACGTCCTCGGCGAAGCGCTCGTACTCGCCGCTGCCGACGTTGCCCGTGGTGACGTCGAGCGCGATCGCCTCGTCGAGCGCGCCGCCCTCGAGCTTGGCCGCCCGGCGCGCGTGGAGGCGCGTGTTCGAGATGGTCACGTCGACGGGGCCGCGCGCGAGCTTCGTGCGCGCGGGCAGCTGCACGCGGCGGTGCAGCGCGTAGCGGACGGCCGACGCGATCGACAGCGTAGACGTGCGGCCGAGCAGACCGGCGTAGAGATGTCCGAGCGTCGTCGGTGCGGCGCCGATGCGGTGCACGGCGGCGAAGCCCGGCAGCACGAGCGCGCCCTTCTCGACCTCGGCGTAGCCGGTGACGCGGACCGTCGCCTTCACGACCAGCGGCCAGGTGCCCTCGGGCGACGCGAGCGCGACGTCGTCGACCGCGGCCCACGGGAACCACGAGAGGACCACCGCGCGGAGCGCGTACACGCGGTCGTACCCGGCGGCCTTGTCGAGGCGCTGCGCGAGGCCTTGCGCGTCGCGGCCCGAGAGCGCGAGCGTGGCGGTGCCTGTCGCGTCGCCGCGCTCGTCGAGCTGGAGCGCGAGGTCGATCTTGTCGACGTCGTCGGCCTGCGCGTCGGCCCGGACGACGAGGCGCTCGCCCGACGCGGTGATGGCCTCGCGCCCGCGGAGCTCGGCGCTGACGCGGCCGGGCGGGAGCGGCGGCCCCGCGACGTCCGCCTCGATCCACACGTCGCCGCCCTGCTCGTTCGGGAGGTGCGCGAGCACGACGGGCTTCGCGAAGCGGCCGGGGTGCGCGGGGTACGACGCCGACGACGCGTACGGCTCCGCCTCGGCGAACAAAAGATCGGACGCGACGCCGATCTCGCGGAGCGCGCGGCGGATCAGCATCGCGCGCGTCCCGCGACCGGTCTCGAGCGCGACGCGCGCGCTGTCGAGGGTCCAGGTCGAGGTCGTGACCGCGCGTCCCGCGGCGGCGGTGACGCGGTCCACGGCGGCGCGCCCGCGCGCGTCGCCCGCGGCCGCGCGCGCCCACCGCGCGACGACCGGATCGGCGTCGTCGTGCCGCGCGACGTCCTCCGCCAGGATCGAGCCGATGGTCGGCCAGTCGAACGTGCCGAAGACGACGGCCACGGCGCGCTCGCCCCGGGGCGTACGCGACTCGCTGCGGCGGGGCGCGGCGCCGGCGAGCTCCCAGCGCGCGACCGTGTGATCGCCCTCGCGCCGCTCCTTCGCGGCGCCGAGCAGCGGGTGCGCCCACCGCGCGAGCGGAACGGCCGTCGGCCACGTGACCTCGACGCTCGCCGACGCGACCGCGGTGCGCTCGGGCATGAGATCCGCTCCGTCGACGAGCAGCTGCGACGCGTACGCGCTCGGCACGGCGAAGCCCGCGACGATCTGCTCGACGACGTCGCCCGGCTCGAGCTGCGACACGTCGGCGTTGGCCTGCCGCGCGGCGAGGCGCTCGGGCTCGACGACCCGGCCGTCCTTCTTGTGCACGCGGCGCCGGAGCGTCCGCTGCGTGTCGCGCGCCGCCACCGTCGGTCCGATCGACGCGGCGCCGCGATCGACGTCGGCCGTGCCGTTGAACTTGCGCACGTCGTGGATCGTGTAGGAGAGGAGGCCGCTCTTCTCGAGCGTGTAGCGCTCGTCGTGGAGCAGCACGACCGCCGCGCCCGCCGCGCTCGGCGCCGCGTGATCGCGCGCGACGGCCGCCGCGCCGCGCCGCTCCATCTCGGCGAAGCGCGCGTCGTCGCCGACGAGCGTCAGCAAGCCTTGCAAGCCGCCAGGCGCGTCCGCCGCGCGCGCCGCGTCGCGCTCGATCCGCGCGCGCACCACGGCGGGTCGATCGAGGGCCGCGGACAGCCACGCGAGGCTCCGCTCGGCGGGCGGCGCGGCGTCGTAGAGCGCGAGCGCGGCGTCGACGTGGCCCTCGGCGATCGCCTCGTCGACCTCGTCGGCGACGTGCCACGTCGGGGAGCTCGCGAGGGCCCGCAGCCGCGCGAGCTCGGCGGCGAAGGCGGGCCCGTCGCGGAGCGTGTGCAGCGCGGCGAGGCAGCTCGTCGCGACGCGATCGCGGCCCTCGGCCTCGCAGGCGAAGCGCGCGGCGTCGCGGCCGACGCGCCGGCCCGCCCGCCGATCGAGCTCGACCGCCATCGTCGACGGACCGGCGCGGCCCACGTCGGCGATGGCGGAGGCCGCGACGTCGACCATGTGCTGCTCCGACGCGATCGAGCCCTCGAGCGCGCGAGGGATGGGCGACGCGCCCTCGTGGGCGGCGCGCTGCTTCGCGAGCTCGTCGAGCGCCGTCATCGCGCCGTCGCGTCCGCGCCGCGCGAAATCGAGCATCACGCGACCGACGGCAGGCTCCCACGCGTCGGGCCACGTCGCCGCGACCCGGTCGTACGCGAGGCGCTCGGCGGCGCGGCGATGCACGAGGGGCACGTCCGACGAGCCCTCGAGCGCGCGCGCCTCGATCAGCGCCGCCGCTGGCGACGCCCCCGCGCCTTCCGCGCGCGATCGCGCGCGCCGCTTGTCGCCGACGCCGAGCAGACCGGCCGCCGCGAGCACGGGCGGGGTCGACGCGCCGCCGAGGTCGATGGGCGCGGCGTGCGCGGCGCGCCCTGGTGCGTCGTCCCCGGCGACGGGCGCGCGCGTCTCGAGCGGCTCGCCGCGCGCGTCGAGGAGGAACACGCTCACGTACTCGCGCGCGGTCTTCGCGGCGCGCACGACCACGCGCGAGCGACCCTCCGGGAGATCGACGGCGCCGAGGCTCATGAGCGTCCCCTCCGCGAGCTCGGGGCCGCGCACGGCGACCTCGGCGCCGCCCGCGACGACGACGGCGGGGGCGTGCGATCGCATCGCGACGAACACGCGCCCGGCTCGCGGCAGCGTCACGTCGACGACGACCGCGTACAGGCCGCGCGCGCCGTTCGCCTCGTCGAGCGCGAACGAAGCCCCGCGCGCCGACGCGACGACCGGCGTGACGTCGGCGAAGAACGGCGCGACGCCCGGGTAGCTCGCGGCGAGCGCGCCCGCGCCCTCGAGCGGGGTCGGCCGCAGGACGCCGGCGACGGCCGCCGTCGTCAGCGGGCCGACGATCGTCGCGCGCTCGGGCACGCCGGACCGCTTGCGCCATTTTGCGGCGTCACCCGCGTCGCCGGCGCGGAGCGCGCAGACCTCGAGCGCGCGGGCGATCAAGACGCGCGCGATCGGCGAGCCTGCGGCGTGATCGTACGCGCCGGTCAAGCGCTCGACGACGTCGGGCCGCGCGCCGGCCACTTGATCGACGAGGCCGCGCGCCTCGCCCAGCCGATCGATCCCCGCGATCGCGGGTCCTTCGATGATCGCGTCGAGGCCGGCGGAGACCTCGGCGAGGCCGGACGGGTCGTTCGCGCCGTCTTCGACCAGAGACACGTACGCGTCGAGCGCGGCCTTCGGGCCTTTGCGCTGCTCGATCTCGAGCGCCCGCACGAACGCGTCGCCCTGCGCGGCCGGCGCGGACGTGTGGAGCGGCGCGCCGACGCACGCGGAGGCCGCGAGCGTGACCGCGCCGAGCCATGTCGCGCGCGTGCCTCCGCGGCTCATGCTCGTCGGGGTAGCTGCTCCCGCGCGCCGAGACAAGCCGCGCGGGCGGCGGTCAGCTCCCGAGCTTGAACGCGGCCATCGACGTCTCGCCCGTCTTGATCGTCACGCTCTTCGATTTCGACGCGCCGTCGCTCGGCTTGCACGTGACGGAGTACGTGCCGGGCTTGAGCGCGACGCGCAGCGACGACGACGTGCCCTTGGACGCGCCGTTGACGGAGAACGCGCAGTTTCCACCCACGGCGATGGCGAGGAGCGTGCCGTCGCCGCCAGCGGTCTCCTTCGGCGGCGGTGGCTCCTTCGGCGGGGGCGCCTCACGCGGCGGCGCGTGCTCGCGAGGCGGACGCGCCGCCGCGTGGCGCGGCGACGAACGCGCGCTCTTCGACGAAGGCTTCTCGGTCGGCTCGTCGCTCGGTTCGGCCGTCGGCGCCGTCGCCTCGGCCGACGCCGACGCCGACGCGGTCGCGGACGGCGCCGGGGCGGCCCCGGTCGCGCTCGCGGGCGGCGTCGCGGTCGCGGCGAGCACCGTGACGACGGGGGCGGGCGGCGTCGGCGCGGGCATCGGCGGCGTCTGGATGATGACGGTCGTCGGGGGCGCCGCGTCGGCGCTCGCGCGATCTCGCCGCGCGAACGCGAGCACGACCGTGAGCGGGAGCAAGATCGCCGCGACGCCGATCGCCGCGAACATGACCTTGCGATCGATGGCGCCGCGCTGCTGCGGAGGCGTCGTCAGCGCGCTCGGATCGCGCCCCGCGTCCGCGGAGCCGCCGCGCTCGGTCCCGCGACCGAACGACGGCATCGCCGGCGGCGGCGGGATCGACGGGCTCGCGCCGTACCCGCGCGCGCTGCTCGGCGGCTGCGAGCGCAGGCTCGTCACCGAGTCCTCCGTGATCGGCTCGCGCTGGCTCGGCGGCGCGCCGCCCGGTCGCTGGCTGGGGAACGACGGCGCCGGCGGCGGCACCGACGCGCTGCCCTTGCGCCGGCGCGCCTCGTCTGCGATCTGGCCGACGCGCTCGGCGAGCACGCGCCCCTCGCTCGACGCGAACGGCGCGAGGGCGTGCGTGAACGCGTGGACGTTCTTGAAGCGCGCGTCGACGTCCTTCGCCATCGCCCAGCCGAGGATCTCGTCGATCTCGGGCGGCATGTCGCGGCGAAGCTGCGTGACGGGCTGCGGGTTGTCCCTCGCGATGGCGAGCATGAGGGACGTGGGATCGCCGTGGAACGGCGCGCGGCCCGCGAGCATCTCGTAGAGGACCGCGCCGAGCGACCACACGTCGGTGCGCACGTCGACGTTCTTCGCCTTGCGCACGAGCTCGGGCGACGAGTACGGCGAGAGCCCGAACATCGCCGTCGCGGTGAGCTCGCCGCCGGCCGACGGCGCCGCGGCGTCCTTCATGAGCTTCGCCGTGCCGAAGTCGGTGATCTTGGCGAGGGGCGAGCCGCCGGCGCGCTGCGTGAGCATCACGTGCTCGGGCGAGAGCTCCCGGATGATGATGCCGTGGCTGTGCGTCTCGGCGAGCGCCTCGGCGAGCTGCATCGCGATGAGCACGGCGTCGACGAGCGGCATCGGCCCGTTGTCGCGCACGAACCGGGCGAGATCCTGGCCCTCGAGGTGCTGGCGTACGAGATAGAACGAGCCGTCCGGCTCGGTGCCGACGTCGATGATGCGGGCGACGTGCTCGCTCTCGAGCTTGGCCAGCGTGCGCGCCTCGCGGCGGAAGCGCTCGATCTCGCGCGCCTCGCCGGCGCCGGCGAGGAGCAGCTTGATCACGACGCGCTGATCGAACTCGGTGTGGAACGCCTCGACGAGCAGGCCGTGGCTCCGCCCGAGGATCGCGCGAACGCGGTATTTCCCGGCGATGATGTCTCCGGGATGGATTTCGTCGGTTCGCATGACGGCGGAGCGGCGGCGGCCCGAGGCCGCGACGCGCCGCATTCTGGCACGTCCCGCCGCGTCGCGGAACGCGCGCCGGTCCAAGCCGCGCCGCGAAATGGGGCTGCGCTTTCGACGGCGGCCGTTACCATACCCGGATGCGATCGAGGGACGCGTCGAGGTTCGGCGGGGTGGGGCTCGTGGCGCTCGTGTGCGCGGCTGGCCTCGCGCTCGCCGCGGGCTGCGAGATGACCGAAGAGCGGGGCGCGGAGGGCCCCGCCGCGAACGGAGGGCAGCAGCCCGGCCAGTGGGGCGCGCAGCCCCAGCCCGCGTACGGTCAGCCGGCGCCCTACACGCAGCCTGCTTACGGTCAGCAGCCCGCGCCGTATGGTCAGCAACCGGCGCCGTACGGTCAGCCGGCCCCTGCGCCGTATGGTCAGCCTGCGCCCGCGCAGCCTCCCCCCGCCGCCGCGCAGCCGCCGCCGTTCGCGTGGCCGACCGCCCTGCCCACCGCGTTCCCGAGCGCGCTCCCGCCCGGCTTCCCGACGGCGCTCCCGTCGAACCTGCCGATCCCGGGCCTGCAGCCGCCGCCCGCGCAGCCGCCGCCGAAGTAGTCGTCGGTCGTGCGTCAGCTAACCTCGCGCGCCATGAAGAACGCGCTCGTCATCGCGCTCGCCGTCGTCGTGGGCTGCTCCGGTGCGCCGCCGGACGTCGCTGCGCCCGCCGCGCCGGAGCGTCCGACGGCCGCCGCGATCACCCCGCCGCGCGCCGACGGGCCCCCGGTCGCGAAGAGGGGTCGGCACGTCGAGAAGCTCCACAGCGTCGATCGCGTCGACGACTACTACTGGCTCCGCTCGATCGCGGCTTCGTCTACGCCATCGCGCACATCCGCGGCGGCGGCGACCGCGGCAAGCGCTGGCACGACGCGGGGCGCATGATGACGAAGCGCAACACGTTCACCGACTTCGTCGACGCGGCCGACTGGCTCGTCGAGGAGCGGTGGGCGAAGAAAGACGCGCTCGTCGCGAGCGGCGGCAGCGCGGGCGGCCTCTTGATGGGCGCGGCCGTGAACCTGCGCCCCGAGCTCTTCAAGGTCGTCGTCGCGTACGTGCCCTTCGTCGACGTCGTGAACACGATGCTCGACGAGTCGCTCCCGCTCACCGTCAACGAGTTCGAGGAGTGGGGAACCCGAAGATCAAAGAGCAGTACGACTACATGATGACGACGTGAGGCCCGCGGCCTACCCGGCGATGCTCGTGCGCTCTTCGTACAACGACAGCCAGGTCATGTACTGGGAGCCGTCGAAGTGGGTCGCGAAGCTCCGCGCGACGAAGACGGACGACCACACGCTGCTCTTCAAGGTGAACATGCAGCCGGCTGGACACGGCGGTCAGTCGGGCCGCTACGATCGGCTCCACGACCTCGCGTTCGACTACGCCTTCGTGCTCGGGCAGCTCGGCATCCACGGCTGACGCGTCAGCGGCAGCCGCCTGCGGGCGCGCTCGCGGCGAGGCACGAGGTCAGCTGCGCCTCGCAGTGGCTGCGCGCGCAGAGGCCGTCGCCGTCGCACGCGTGCTCGTCCGCGCAAGAGATGAGCGCGCGGTAGAGGTGCTCGCTTGCCGCGCCGCCGATGGCGCGCTCGCACGCCGACACGCACGCGGCGTCGCCCTTCTTGCAGTCGCCGACGCACAGCACGGCGTCCGCGCAAGCGACCTGAGCCGCAGGCATCACGAGCGCCGGCGCGACCTCGCCGAGCGACGGGTGCGCCGTCTCGGCCTGCGCGACGCCGCCGAGATAGTCGAGCGAGCGAAGGCCCGCGAACGAGAGCGCGACGGCGGCGACGGCGGCGGAGACAAGGACGATCTTCATGATGAGCCTCTCTTGCGTTGGCGAAGGGACGACGCGGGCGGCGTCGTCGCGGCTTGGCCCGTCCGCATGCGGCGACCTCTCTGGGCCGCCCCGCGTCGGGCGACGAGGGCATGAGCACGGCGCGCGCCAACGGCTCGAACGCCCCAAATCCGGGTCGTCAGCGGCGGTCGCTCGGCGCGGCGCTGCCGAGTCGCGCGAACGCTCGCGCAGCTTGCGCAACGAGGCGCGCGACTCGCGATCGAACCTCGCCGCGCGGGCGCCGCCAGGCCGAGATCGCGGCCTCGAGCCGCGGCGCGGGGCGGGCGCGCTTCATGCTATCTTCGGTCGATCGAGCGCCGCTCGTCCGAGCGCGCGAGAGAGGGGTACGGGTGCAGAGGAGCACACGCCTTGCGGCGTGGCGGCATGGGATCGCCGCGTTCGCGTTCGCGTTCGGCGCGAGCGCGATCGGGTGCGCGTCGTCGGGCGAGGCCGTCGACGCGCGCGACCACGCGAGCCCGTCGCACGAGACGACCGCCACCGCCGAGGATCCGGTCGAGCCGCTGCGCCTCCTCGATCTCGATCCGAAGCGCGTCAAGCTCGGCGAGCGCCTCTTCCGCGACCCGCGCGTGTCGGGCGACGGCAGCGTCTCGTGCGAGTCGTGTCACCTGCGCGAGGAGGGCGGCGCCGACGGCCGCGTCCACCCGATGCTCGGCACGCGGTCCGAGGGCACCGTCAACACGCCGTCGATCTACAACCTCGCGTACGACCATCGCTACAACTGGTCCGCGCGGTTCGACGACCTCGGGCCGCAGCTCGACGCGAACCTGCGCAACCCGCTGACGATGGCCTCGAACTGGCCGCACGTCGGGCGCGTCGTCGCGGCCGACGCCGGCTACGTGCACGACTTCGCCACCGCGTACCCCGGCGGGGCGACCGCCGAGAACGCGCGCGACGCCCTCGTCGTCTACCAGCTGTCGCTCGTCACGCCGAGCTCGCGCTTCGACCGCTGGCTCGACGGCGAGCAGGGCGCGATCACGGCGATCGAGAAGAGCGGCTACGCCCTGTTCAAGCGCTACGGCTGCATCTCGTGTCACCAGGGCAAGAACCTCGGCGGCAACATGGTCGAGCGCTTGGGGGTCATGCGCGACTACTTCGCCTACCGGGGCCACGTGACCGACGCCGACCTCGGCCGCTTCGCCGTGACCCACGACGAGCGCGATCGCTACGTCTTCCGCGTGCCGAGCCTCCGCAACGTCGAGCGAACGGCGCCGTACTTTCACGACGGCTCCGCGGCGACGCTCGAGGACGCCGTCGACGTGATGGCGCGCTACCAGCTCGGGCGGCCGCTCGAGGGCGACGACGCCGAGCGCATCGTCGCGTTCTTGAAGACGCTGACCGGCACCTTGCACGGGGCGCCGCTCTGATGGCGCGCTGGCTCCAGCTCGCGTGCGCGGCCAGCGCGATCCTCTTCGCCGCCGCTACCGTGAACGCCGTGCGCGAGGGCGGCGCGTCGGAGGGCGGCGAGCGCTACGGGCGCGAACTGCGCGAGCTCGTCACCCTCGACACCGAGCTCGACGAGCTGGTCCTCGAGGCGCGATCGGGCCTCCTGACCGACTACGACCCGCTCGTCGAGGTGATCCGCGCGATGGAGCGCGTGTCGCGACGCGTGGCCGCGCCGCCGGCGATGCTCGACGCCGAGGGGCGCGTCGACCTCACGTCCCGCGCCGCGGAGCTCCGCAAGGCGCTCCAGGTCAAGGAGGAGCTCATCGAGCGCTTCAAGAGCGAGAACTCGGTGCTGCGGAACTCGACGCGCTTCTTCCCGATCGAGGCGTCGCGCCTGTCGATGGCGCCTGCGACGGCCGAGCTCGCGGTCGAGATCGGCGCGCTGGCGACCGACGTCCTCCTCTACAACGTGGTGGCCGATCGCGCGCTCGCGAAGCGCATCGACGACGACGCAGCGGCGCTCATCGAGCGGGCACGTTCGCGCGGGCGCGCCGCCGACGTCGACCTCCTGCTCCAGCACGCGCGCGTCATCCTCGAGCGAAAGCCCGTCGTCGACGCCCTCACGACGTCGATCGTGAAGGGACCTTCGGCGCGGAAGGCCGGGCTCGACGCCGCGTTCGCGCTGCACGAGGAGCGCGCCCTCGCCCGCAGCGCGCGCGCCGCCTTCCTCTCGCTCGCGCTCGCGCTGGCGACCGTCGTCCTCGTCGCGGTCGATATCATCGTGCGCCAGCGTCGCTCGGCCGAGGCGCTCCGCGCCGTCGGCAGCCGCCTCGAGGGCGCGCTCGCCGACCTGCAGGTCGAGCGCGCGCGCGAGCGGGAGCTCGTCGAGATGAAGGGCCGCTTCGTGTCGGTCACGTCGCACGAGTTCCGCACGCCGCTCAGCGTGATCCTCTCCTCGGCCGAGCTCCTCGAGGCGTACGCCGATCGATGGACCGTCGACCGCAAGAAGGAGCACTACGACCGCATCGCCGGCGCCGTCCGCGGGATGGTCCGCCTGCTCGACGCGATGCTGATGATCGGCCAGGGCGAGGCGGGCATGCTCGAGTGCACCCCCGCGCCGCTCGACCTGGGCGCGCTGTGCGTCGAGGTCGCGGCCGAGGCGCAGCAGAGCGCCGGCTCGCGCCACAGCGTCGAGTACGCCGAGAAGACGCCGCTCGGCGCCGCCGTCCTCGACGAGAAGCTCGTGCGGCCGATCCTCGTGAACCTGCTCTCGAACGCGGTGAAGTACTCGCCCGACGGGGGCGCCGTGCACCTCGTCGTCGGCCGCGAGGGCGACGACGCCGTGTTCGAGGTCTCGGACGAGGGCATCGGCATCCCCGCGCGCGATCTGACGCGGCTCTACGACGCCTTCCAGCGCGGGACCAACGTGGCGAAGATCCCCGGCACGGGCCTCGGCCTCGCCATCGTCAAGCTCCGCGTCGACGCGTGCGGCGGGCGCATCGACGTCGAGAGTCACGTCGGTGAGGGCACGCGCTTCACCGTGCGGCTGCCCTGCGTGGAGGCGGCATGACCAAGATCCTGCTGATCGAAGACGACGCGAACATCCGGGCGAACGTGCTCGCGCTCCTCGAGACCGAGGGCTTCGACGCGCGCGCGGTGGAGAGCGGCAGCGCAGGGCTCGCCCTCGCGTTCGTGGATCCGCCGTCGCTCGTGATCTGCGACGTGATGATGCCCGAGCTCGACGGCTGGGCCGTGCTGCGCGCGCTCCGCGACCACCCCGCGACCGCGAACGTGCCCTTCATCTTCCTCACGGCGAAGGCGGACCGGAGCGACGTCCGCCGCGGGATGAGCCTCGGCGCCGACGACTACATCACGAAGCCGTTCACGCGGATGGAGCTCCTCGACGCGGTTCGCGCGAGGCTTCGGCGCGTCGGTGAAGGCCCCGCCGATCGCGGCGCGCCCGCGCCGTCCGCGTCCGCGTCCGCCGCCACGGGCCCGGCCGAGGATTTCATCGTGCTCGATCCCGGGATGCACGCCGTCTACGCGCAGGCCACGCGCGCCGCCGAGAGCACCATCAGCGTCCTCATCCTCGGCGAGACGGGCGTCGGCAAGGAGGTGCTCGCGCACGCGATCCACCGCCGCTCCCGGCGCGCCGAGAAGCCCTTCGTCGCGCTCAACTGCGCCGCGCTCAGCGAGACGCTGCTCGAGAGCGAGCTCTTCGGTCACGAGAAGGGTGCGTTCACCGGCGCGCTCGCCGCGCGACCCGGGCTCTTCGAGGTGGCGAACGGCGGCACGGTCTTCCTCGACGAGCTCGGGGAGATGCCCCCGACGACGCAGGTGAAGCTCCTCCGCGTGCTCGAGGACCGCCGCGTGATGCGCGTCGGCGGGCGGACCGCCACCGCCGTCGACGTGCGCTTCGTCTCGGCCACGAACCGCGATCTCGAGGCCGACGCCGAGACCGGGCGGTTCCGCGCCGACGTGTTCTTCCGCCTCAACGGCATCTCCGTCACCGTCCCGCCGCTCCGGGAACGTCGCGCGGAGATCGTCGCGCTCGCGCGCTCGTTCGTCGTGGGCGCGGCGCGCAGGTTCGGCCGACGCACGCCGCCCACGCTCTCGGACGACGCCGCCCGCGTACTCGAGCGCTACGCCTGGCCGGGCAACGTGCGTGAGCTCCGCAACGTGCTGGATCGCGCCGTCGTGCTGAGCGACGACGTGATCCTCGTCGAGCACCTGCCGCCGAAGGTCGTCGCAGAGCGCGCTCCGCAGGACGGCGGCCGCGCAGCGAGCGGTGAGCCCGCCGCGCCCGCGGAGCTCGTGCGACTCCGCGGCGAGCTCGTGGCCCTCGAGCGTCAGCGCATCGTCGCGGCCCTCGAGCGGTGCGCCGGCAACCAGACACAGGCGGCCGAGATCCTCGGCATCTCGCGGCGCACGCTCGTGGCTCGACTCGGCGAGTACGACCTCCCCCGCCCCCGCAAACGCTGAGGGGGGCGCTCGGCGCCGATCGGCTTCGCCTCAGGGGTGTTCGCGAGGTTCCGAGCTTCAGCAGTCAGATCGGCACGCCGAGGGTGCGGAGGGCGGAGCGCGCTGACGCGGCGTCGTGCGCGACGCGGACGCGGGCCGGGTCGAGCTCGGTCGTCGCGGGGGCGCGGCCGCGGAACCACACGGCGGCGAGGCCGGCGCCGAGCGCGCCGCGCACGTCGGCCGCGAACGAGTCGCCGACGTGCACCGCCTCGTGCGGCCTCGCGCCGAGCTCGGCCAGCGCGCGTTCGAAGATGCGCGGGTCGGGCTTCTCGAGGCCGAGCTTGCCCGAGTCGAGCGCGATCGGGAACAGCTCCGCGAGGCCGACCTCGGCGAGCAGCTCCGCGAGGTGACCCTCCGAGTTCGAGATGATCGCGACGCCGACGCCCGCGCCGACCAGCTCCTCCGCGAGCTCGAGCATGCCGGGGACGGGCCGACGCCACAGGTTCCGCGTCGGCTGCGCATCCCACAGAAAGTCGACCAGCGAGGCGACGTCGCCCTCGATCGCGCCGCCGGTCAGCAGCGCGCGCATGAACGTCTTCCACGGGTGGCCGCCCTCGCCGCGGCCGATGCCGGCGTCGTACGCGGCCCACGCGCCGTCGAGCGCCGCCTCGAGCCGCGCGCCGTCGGCCTCGGCGCCGCGCTCGCGGCACCGCGCGGCGAGCATGTCGGTGTCGATGTCGCAGAGCGTCTGGCCGTAGTCGAACGTGACGAAGCCGCGCTTCATTCGGCGTACATGCCCTCGATCTCGGCGGCGTAGTTCTTCTCGACGACGCGGCGCTTCACCTTGAGCGTCGGCGTGAGCTCGCCCTTGTCGATCGAGAGCGGCGCGCCGAGGACGACGAACTTCTTCACCGTCTCGACGCGCGCGAGCGTCGCGTTCACGTCGTCGATCGCCTTTTGGATTTCGGCGCGCACGACGGACGAGCTCTCGGGCGCGCCGCTCACCGCGTGCTCGGCGACGAAGCGCGCGGTCGCCTCGGGATCGAGCGCGACGAGCGCCGTCAGGTACTTGCGTCGATCGCCGATGACGACGGCCTCGCCCACGAGCGGGTGGTTCTTGATCGCGCCCTCGATGTTCTTCGGCGAGATGTTCTTGCCGCCCGCCGTGATCAAGATCTCCTTCTTTCGCCCGGTGATCTTGAGGTAGCCGTCGGCGTCGAACTCGCCGAGGTCGCCCGAGTGGAGCCAGCCGTCGATGAGCACCTCCGCCGTGGCGGCGGGCTCCTTCAGATAGCCGAGGAACACGTTCGGCCCCTTCACGAGGATCTCGCCGTCGTCCGCGATCTTCACGTCGACGCCAGGCACCCTCGGTCCGACGGTGCCGAACTTGGTCTTGCCGGGCAGGTTGAAGCTCGTCGGCCCGGTGTCCTCCGACTGGCCGTAGACCTCGCGCACGGGCAGGTCGAGCGACGCGAGGAACTGCAGGACCTCGGGCGCGATCGGCGCGGCGCCGCTCACGAGGATGCGCGCCTTGCCGAGCCCGAGCCCCGGCTTGAGCTTCGAGAAGACGAGCCTCGTCGCGAGCCTGTACTGCGCCGCGAGGAGCGCGCCCGGCCGCTCGCCGCGGTTCGCGAGGTCGTTCACCTGGGCGCCGACGCGCATCGCCTGCTCGGCGACGAACTTCTTCGCGCCCTTCGCGTCGGCGAGCTTCGTGCGCACGCCGGTGACGAACTTCTCCCACACGCGCGGCACGCCGAAGAACAGCGTGGGCTCGACCTCGCGCAGGTTCTCGAGGAGCTTCTCCATCGACTCGGCGAAGTAGACGGTCGAGCCGTTCGTGATCGGCCCGTGGATCGTGAAGACCTGCTCGGCGATGTGCGACAGCGGCAGATACGAGAGCGAGCGCTCGTTCGGCGTCGCGCCGGTCATCGTCTGCGCGGCGCTCGCCGTCCACGCGAGGTTCTCGTGCGAGAGCATCACGGCCTTCGGAGGGCCGGTCGTGCCGCTCGTGTAGATGAGCGTCGCGAGGCCGTGCGGCTCGAGCGCGCGCAGGCGCTCGTCGAAGCGCGCGTCGTCGACGCCGTCGCCCTTCGCGACGAACGCGTCCCACGCGATCGCCTTCGGGTGATCGGGCGTCGCGGCGCCGCGCATGAGCACGACGTGCACGACGGCGGGCAGCTCGCCGAGGATCTGCTCGACCTTCTTCCACTGCGCGAGGTCCTCGACGAGCACCACCTTCGAGGCGGCGTGGCCGGCGATGTACTTGATCTCCTCGGGCGAGCTCGTCGTGTAGATGCCCGCGGGCGCGCCGCCGACGCACATCGCGGCGACGTCGAGGAGCACCCACTCCGAGCGGTTCTTCCCGAGGATCGACGCGGTGTCGCCGGGGCCGAAGCCGATCGACAGGAGCGCCTTGCCGACGCGCCTCACGAGCGACGCGTACGCGGCGTAGCTCGTCGGCCGATACGCGCCGCCCTCCTTCTCGAAGTATGCCGCGTGATCGGGCCGCGCCTTCGCCTGTTCGAACAACCGCGCGGGGATGGTGGGCGCTGCCATGGACGCGCGAGGATACTCGAGCGCGCGCCCGCGTCGTCAGCGAGGCGCCGCGGAAGCAGCCGGCGGC
This sequence comes from Byssovorax sp., assembly GCA_036500365.1. GTDB lineage: Bacteria > Myxococcota_A > Polyangia > Polyangiales > Polyangiaceae > DASYCF01. Next base: position 3,472 of record DASYCF010001296.1, on the reverse strand, counting down.
GCCGACGCGGCGGGCGCCGCCGACGCAGCGGCCGCGGTCGCGGGCGACGGCGGCGCGACGGCGGACGCCGAGGGGAGCGCGGGCGCGGACGCGGGCGGCGCGGCCGGCGCCGCGTCGTTCGGCATCGGGTGCGAGAAGCCGCGCAGCTTGAGCGCCATGTCGACGAGGTGCGCCGCCTCGTCCGGCGGGAGCGTGACCCGCGCGTGCACGTACGGGCCCTCGGCGTCGACCGAGAGCCGATCGAGCACCGAGCCGAAGCCGACGAGCCGGAGCTTCGTGTCGCTGGCGCGCTCCTTCGCCACGGCGGCGACGGCGCGCGAGAGCTCGACGCAGGCGTCGCTCGTGTCGCAGCGCAGGGCCGCGTGCAGGTCGACCTTCTCGCCGAGGCCGACGGAGACGGCGCCGCCGACGATCGTCGACGCGCGCGGCAGGTCGGCGGACATCGCGGCGCGCTGCTCCGGCGAGAGCACGAACGTGAGGCGCACGGCGCCGTCACCGACGGCGCGCGCGAGCTCCGCGTGGCCGGCGCTCGTGTGCACGTTCGGGATGCGGCCCTCGGACGCGTCGACCATCGCGCGCAGGTAGCTGCCGCCGCCGAGCAGCATGAGGCCGCCGCCGCGCTTCACCGCGATCTCGCCGCCCTCGGCGCTTGCGCCGTCGTGGACCGAGCGGAAGCCGCCGAGCGGGGTGGTCACCGGCCGCCCGCCGCGCGCCGCGATGACCTTCGCCGCGCACGCGAGGATCGCCTCGTCGTCGAACGTGCCGACGGCGACGAGGCCGAAGTCGCCCGCGGTGTTCGCCGCCGGGATGGCGAGCGCGGCGCCGTCGATCTGCTCGATGGGGTCGAAGCCGCAGATGTCCTTCACCTTGCCGACGCCCTGGATCTCGCGTCCGCGCTGGAGCACCTCGCCGAAGGCGCCTGCGCCGCGCAGCGCGGCGAGATCGGCGGACGCGACGAGGAGCGCGCCCGCCGGCACCGCGTCGAGCGCGCGGCCGCCGCCGAGCGGGTTCGCGCGGTGCTCGTGCGCCGTCGCGACGAGGCCGCCCGCGAGGACGACCGCGAGGACGCCGACGACGAGCGAGTTGCGCGTCCGCGTGTGCATGCGCCGGGTTCTACCCGGTCGGGCGGCCGCCGGCTACGCGCCGCGCGACGCCTGCGCCGCGTGCGCGCGCGGAGGCCGCGCAGCCTCGCGCGCGGGCGACCAGCTCGTGCGGCAGAGGAGATCGAACACCGGCACGGTCACGTTGAAGTTCCAGCGCTTCATCAGCCGCGGATCGTGGTGACGCCGGTGATGCTCGCGCATGCGAGCGAGGATCGCGCTCCCGCCGACGAGGCCCTTCGCCGGCAGGTGGTAGGCCATGTGCAGCCACTCGTACGAGAGGAAGAACACCATGGCCGTCGCGACGAGGAGGAGCGCCGCGTTCGTCGACGCGAGCCACGCGACGCCGAGCGCGAGCGGCGCGACGAGCGCGAACACGAGCACGATGGCGTACGCCGGCATCAAGATGAGCCAGAGCTCCCGCCCCTCGCGCATGGGCATGTCGTCATAGGTGAAGACGACGTGATGGTTCAGCTCGTGCCGCTCGTAGATGACGCCGAGGAGCGGCTGGCGACGGTGCAGCACCATCTTGTGCGCACGCCACTCGAAGCCGAACGCGAAGAACAGCGTCGCCGGCACGGCCAAGAGCTCGAGCGCCGTGACCCCGTGCAGGCGCGAGAGCGCCGCCGCCATGATGCCGAGCCCGATGAGCGTGGGGATGGCGAGGTGGACCGACGGCCGATACCAACCGGGCACGTTCGCCAGGATGCGCGCCCGCTGCTCTTCGTGAATCCGCGCGCCCTCGTTCATGCGATCAACTTACGTTCTGTGTTTACAGAATTCAAGGTCTCGGCGCACGATTAAGGCCTCTTTTGGAATAAACCGCCGATGGCGGCGCCCACGCGCGGCGCGATCGGAGCGAGCAGGACGAGCCCGAGGAGCACGCAGACGAACACGAGCTCGCGCACGGTGGCGACGCCGAGGATCACGGCGCGAGTGTCCCACCGGATCGGGCGGAGCGGAAGCGACGCGTCGGCAGGGCGGGTCCCGCCGCGCTCACGCGACGCGGACGCGGCGCTCCCGGCCGAGCGCGTCGACGAGCTGCACGACGAGCGGGCCGGATCGGGCCGCTTCGGGGTCGATCTCCGCGCGGACGGCGAGGTCGCTCGTCGGCGTCGCGCGGAACGCGTGCCACAGGCTCTCGAACGGCGCCGCCGCGTCGGCCGCGCCGACCGCCCAGTAGTCGAGCGCGTCGGTCCACGCGGCGTCGCGCAGCCGACCGCGCACGCGGACCGAGCCCGTGACGGGCGCACCCTCGGCGCGGAGGTCGACGGCGCGCACCACGCCGAAGAGGTCGCGCTCGGCGGTCGCCTCGACGCGCGGGCCGTCGAGCGCGCCGTCCTCGATCACCCGACCGGCGCTGGAGCAACGTGCGATCGAGAAGCCGCGCGCGCCGGCGGCGAGGAGGCGCTTCTTCGCCGTGTGCACCGCGAGCGGCGACGCGTCGCACCCCATGAAGCGGCGACCGCGCGCGTGCGCCGCGACGAGCGTCGTCCCCGAGCCCATGAACGGATCGAGCACGAGGTCGCCGGGCTTCGACGCGGCCTCGACGATGCGCTCGAGCAAGGCGAGCGGCTTCTGCGTAGGGTAGCCGACGCGCTCCTTCGCGATCGGCGCGACGATGCCGATCTCCCACACGTCGCTCATCGGCGCGCCGCGCGTCTCTTCGTCGGTCTGGCTCGGCTTGCGGCGGCCGCTCGAGAAGTCGGCGACCTGCTTCTTCGTGCCCCAAGTCGCGACGGTGCTCGCGGCGAGCGCTTCGAACTGCGGCGACCACGCGTGCGCGTCGTCCGCGCGCTTGCCGTACCAGAAGATGACGTCGTGCATGCGCTGGAACACGCGCGTCTTCGCCGGCCAGCGCCGGTAGCGCCACACGATCTCGTTCTTGAAGGCGTCGGCGCCGAACACCTCGTCGAGCAGGCACCGGATCCAGTGGCTCGCGTGCCAGTCGCAGTGCACGAACACGCTGCCCGTGTCGGCGAGCAGCGCGCGCACGAGGCGGAGCCGCACGAGGAGCGCCGACAGGTACGCGCCGCCGACGTGCCCGTCGCTGTACGCGACGTGATCGGCGTCGTTCCCGCGCGTCGAGAACAGGAACTCGGCGCCCGTCGCGAACGGCGGATCGAGGTAGGCGAGGTCGACCTTGCCCGCGTGCGTGGCGGCGAGCGCGCGGAGGGAGGCCGCGTTGTCGCCGAGCGCGAGCAGCCCGTCGCCGCGCGGCCCGCCGACGATCTCGATCGGCTCGAGCGCGCTCGGCGCAGTCGCGTCGACGTCGACCTCGGGCTTGCCGGGCCAGACGAGCGTGGGCAGGTCGGTCGGTCGAGCGCGCCCTCGAGTCTTCAAGGGAGCGCGCTGTCGAGGGCGATCTTCAC
>DASYCF010001295.1:0-2735 GCA_036500365.1 Byssovorax sp. | reverse complement strand
GAGGGGACAGGCACATCGACGTGAAGCCCGAAGCGGCGCGACGTCGAAGTCAGCTCGAGTGGATCGAGGTGTGGGGGCCCCGTCGCGATTCACTCGCGATGGGGGAGACGGCGCGAGCCCGCTCGCGGGACTAGAGGCTCTCGTCGACCAGCTTGCGGAGCTCGGCGAGGCGCTGCTGCTTCGCGGCGTCGATCTCGCGCGCGGGCTTCGGCGTGCCGGCGGCGAGCGCGCGCTCGAGCTCGTCGAGATCGTCGGTCGGGTCGGGCTTGCGCTTGCCTCCGATGCCGAGCGCGCGCGCGAGCCAGCTCCGCGCGGGCGCGATTCGATACGCGTCGGCGACGATCGCGCGCCGGTTGTCGCGCAGCGAGCGCACGAGCGACGCGTTCGAGCGCGCCCACGCCGTCGCCTCGTCGAACGCCTCGCGCTGCGTGAGCTCGAGGTGCCGCCGCGCGAGCCCCGCGTCCACGCCGTGCAGCGCGCAGAAGGTCGCGAGCGCGATCGAGAGCTGATCGAGCGGCAGCTTCGTCGCGGCGTGGACGCGCGCGCCGCTGCAGCCCTTCATGTAGACGTACGCGCCGTTGGTCACGAGCACGCCGAAGCCGAGGAGGGCGGCGGCGAGGTCGGTCACGGGCTCGGCCTCGCGCGGGTCGAACTCCTCGTAACCGTCGACTTCGAAGAGGAACATCGTGGCGACGCTGCGGACGAGCCCCGTGGTCAAGACGACCGGGTGGCCGATCTCGCCCGCGGGCACGAGCACGTCGTACCCGGCGCCGCGGCGCTGCACGCGCGTGACGCGCACGTCGATGTCGCCGCCTCCGCCGCAGGCGCCGCTCGAGCACGACTTGGTCTCGCCCTCGGCCGTCACGAGGCCGAGGTGCACGTCGAGATCGCCGAGGCCCGCGTGCCCGAGCGTCCGCCGGAACAGCGCCTCGACCGACTCGGGCGTGCCGTCGAAGCGATCGGGGAAGAAGTTGCCGTCGGGCAGGACGAGGCCGCGCACGGGCTCGGCGCCGAGGTCGAGGAGGCGCGCCATGCGGCCGATCGTCCAACGAAGCTGCGTCTCCGCGGGCAGGTCCATGACGCCCATCGTAGCTCGAAACGGCGCTCCGCGTCGCCGCGCCGGGAGCGTGCCGATCGCGCGCGGCGCTGAATAAAGGAGCGAGGGTCGCATCCAACGAGGCAGAGGCAGCATGAAGACCAACACGCACGACGAGGCCGCCGCGTTCACCGATCGCGGCGCCGATGACGAGCGCTCGGCGGAGGCTCCGCGCGAGCTGCCCGAGCTCACCGAGTCCTGGTTCGACAAGCCGCGCGCCTCGGTGTCGACGGTGCCTCCGCCGCGCAAGAGCGCCCCGCCGATCGGCGACCTGCTCGCGGACGACTGGTTCCGCTGATCCACGAGCGCTCGCACGTTCGCGTGGTCGAGCGCGGAATAAGCCGAGCGCGAGCTGGCGTTCTCCGCGCTGCGCTGGCGCGAGCCTGACGTGACGACGGGGGTCGTCGCGCCGTGGCCCGCCGCGCCCGGAGCCTCCATGCAACGCCTGCTCTGCGCCGCGTTCGGCGCCGTCATCGCCACGTCGACGGGATGCGCCACCGCGAAGAAGGTCGTCGAGGCGGCGAAGGCGCCGCCGCCGCCGCCTTCGCCCGTCCCCGAGCGGTTCCACAACAAGTGCGACGCCGCGAAGGGACAGAACCGCCCGCTCGTCGTCGAGTGGGACGCGGCCGATCGCGCCGCGCTCGAGGCGCAGGCGCGCGCGGGCCAGCTCGTCGTGCACTACGCGGGCTGCGACCTCGAGGTGCTCCGCCGCTGCAAGGCGCCGAAGAGGCAGGTCTACGGCTACACGGGCATCACGCAGAAGGAGGAGCGCGTCAGCATGAAGAGCGCCGACGAGCTCTACGCGAGCGTGCCCGTGCACGCGGCGACGCTCGAGGCGAAGCTCAAGGAGAGCGGCGAGCTGCGCGCCGAGATGACCATCGTCGGCGAGTACGGCGTGGCAGGCGTGCCGCCCGCGGTCGATCAGCTCGAGGGCGAGTGCGCCGGCGCGACGCACGTCGTCACGGCGCTGACCGTCGGCGCGTTCTCGTTCGTCGCCGCGTCGGCGCGCGAGGCGGCCGCGAGCGCGACCGTGATGGGCTTCGGCGCGTCGGGCAGCGCGAAAGGCAAGAGCGAGAGCCTGAGCCGCGACGGCGACGTGGCCGCGTGCGCGGCGTCGAAGCGCGGCGACGCGACCCCGCCCGAGGGTTGTGGCGCCCTGCTCCGCGTCGAGCTCGCGCCGCTGCTCGCCGCCGGCGAGGGCACGCCCGAGTGCAAGCCCGGCACGCACCTCGTGGGCAAGCAGTGCAAGCCCGTCGACAAGCCGAGCAAGCTCGCTCAAGAGGACAAGACCTTCGTCGACGAGGAGGCCGGCAAGGGCTGGGGCGTCCGCTGCTTCGTCCACCTCCGCGCCGGCGCCATCCCGTTCGCGCGCGCCGCGTGCCAAAAGGGCCTCGAGCAGCACCCCGACGACGCGACGAAGGGGATGATCCTCTTCAACTACGCCCTCGTCGAGCGCGCGACCGGCGATCCCGTCGCCGCGTGCGGCTACCTCGCGCAGTCGCTCACGGTCCGTACGAACAAGGACGTCCAGGCGATGACCGAGTCGATGCACTGCGCCGACCTCATGCGCTCGATGTGAGACCCGTGGCCGCAAACCGGCGAGGGTTCGTGGCGAAATCGTAGCGGCGGGCAGGCGATC
>DASYCF010001294.1:0-3349 GCA_036500365.1 Byssovorax sp. | reverse complement strand
GAAGCTGGTCGAGAGCGAGAGCGCCAACCTCGACGCCGAGCTCGAGGACTACGACTACCCGGTCGGCTTCCGCAACGAAGGCGAGGGCAAGCTCCTCGCGAAGCTCCGGCTCGAGGCGCACCGCGCGGGCACGGCGTACGTCGACGGTCGCGGCAACGTGCCCGCGTTCGCCGCCGCGCGCGCGTTCTCGTTCGGCGCCGACGCGGGCGACGAGTTCGCCGGCGACTACCTCCTCACGACGGTCACGCACGAGTTCACGCGCAGCGGTCACACCGGCGAGGGCGCGACGCCCACGTACCAGAACGCGTTCCGCGCCATCCCGCGCGGCGTGCCCTTCCGGCCGCCCGTCGTCACGCCGCAGCCGATGATCGACGGCGACCACACCGCGATGGTGCGCGGCCCCGCGGGCGAGACGATCCACACCGACGAGTACGGCCGCATGAAGGCGCAGTTCCACTGGGACCGCGAGGCGAAGACGACCGACGACGACTCGCGCTGGATCCGTTGGCTGCAAGAGACGGCCACGTCGGTGTCGCTCGCGCGCGTCGGCTGGGAGGCGGTCGTCGCGTACATCAACGGCGATCCCGATCGACCCGTCGGCGTCGGCAGGCACATCAACGGCCAGATGATCCCGACGTACGGCCAGCCTTCGAACAAGACGATGATGAGCATCAAGACGCCGAGCTACCCCGGCGGCGTCGGCTACAGCGAGTGGCGCATGAACGACGTCGCGGGCGCGCAGACGATCGACATCCGCGCGCAGCGAGACCTCCTCACGCGCGTGCTCCACGATCGAACCGAGCTCGTCGACCACGACGTGACCCACACGGTGCTCACGAACTACCAGCGCGCGATCACGAAGGACCAGTCGATCGCGATCGGGTCCAACTCGACGACCACCGTGACCGCGCCGATGACGACGCTCGTGCAGGGCAACTCGACCACGAGCATCGCAGGCAACGAGACGATCAAGGTCGACGGCGGCCGCGTCGAGACCGTCACCGGCGACGACACGGAGAACGTCGGCGCGCTCCGCATGACGCTCGACGGCAGCATCCAGATGCCGGACCTCCAGTCGCTCGCGACGGGCGCCCTCGCGGCGGTGGGCGCGAGCGTCGGGGCGAGCGTCGGCGGCGTCGCGGGAGCCGCGATCGCGGGCGCCGCCAAGGGCGCTTCGGGCGGCCTCACGGGCGCGCTCACCGGCGCGATCGGCGGCGCGGGCGCCGCGATCGGAAAGGACGTGGGCGGCCCGCTCGGCGACGCGATCGCCGGGGCGGCCGGCGGCGCGTCGAAGGGCGTCGACGGCATCGTCGCCGGCGCCGAGAAGGGCCTCGGCCAAGGGGTCGGCGCGGCGATCGGCGGCGCGTTGCCCGGCGGCGTCGGCGACCTCGCGGGGGACGCGGCGGCGCTCCTCGGCGGAGGCGGCAGTGGCGGCGCCGGCGCAGGGAAGGCGGGCGCCTCCGCGAACCCGCAGCAGAGCTTCCTCGACGGGCTCTTGTCGGGCCTCTCGAAGTCGACGGGCTCGGTGCCGGCCGGCGGCGCCGGCGGAGGTGGAGGCGGCGCCGGCGGACCGACTCCGCCCATCATGGGCACGCCGACGGGCCCTTCTCCGCAGAGCTTCTACGGCCCGATGTTCAACTCGCCGTCGGCCTTCCCGATGCCGGATGGGAGCACCCCCGTCGGCGCCACGGCCGACGCGGCGGCGGCTGCGATGGTCGGCGGCGGCTCGGCTGCAGGCGGAGGAGGAGCGGGCGGCGCGGCGAGCGCGGCCGGCGGCGTCCTCGGCGGCGCGGCGGGGCCGATGCAGGCGCCGAAATCCGTGTCCGACGCGCTCACGAGCGCGCTCTCGCCCGACAAGCTCCTCGCGTCGGTGACGAACGGCGCGATCAACCGCACGACCCAGGAGTCGCTCACGCGCATGGTCGGCGGCGCCTACGTCGCGGTCTCGCTCGCGCCGATCCAGGTGACCGCGGCAAAGGCTTACTTCGAGACGATCGGCGGCGTGAAGATGACGCGATCGAGCGAGGGCGAGATCCTCACGCAGGTGGGCGCATACCTCGCGGTCACCGTCGGTGGAACGTCGCTCCGCAAGGCGGCCGGCGACATCACGTACTCGACCCAGACGAGCTCGGTGAACGTCGCCTCGATCGCGGCGCTGACGTCGAAGAAGAACTTCGAGCTCCTCGGCACCAAGATCACGATCGACGCGAAGACGAGCCTCACGTTCGGCGTCGGCGCCGCCTCGATCGAGCTGCATCCCGCGGCGATCAAGCTCAAGGGCAAGGTCGCGCTCACGTCGAAGGACAAGATCAACACGACCGGCAAGCCGGTCGATCTCACGGCGAAGGGCTGATCATGTCGGACGCCATCGACCAGCGGACGTTCGAGCACGCCGCCTTCCAGATCGCCGGCCAAGAGCTCGAGGTCGTCGCCGTCGAGGGCCGCGAGGCCGTCGGCGGGATGTTCCGCTTCGAGATCACCTGCCTCGCCGAGGTCGCCGGCCACGGCAGGCGCACGGCGCCCTCGCTCGTGGGCGGCTCCGCCACGCTCACGCTGCGCGACGGCTTCGGCGGCGAGCGAACGATCGCCGGCCTCGTCGCCGAGGCGACGCGCCGCGTGACCGACGCGGGGATCGCCGAGCTCCGCTTCACGCTGCGCCCGGCCGAGTTCGCGCTGACGCTCGGCCGCAACTGCCGCGTGTTCCAGGATCTCGACGTCGTGGGCATCGCGCGGCAAGTGCTGCCGAGCGCCCGCATCCACGCGCTCGGCTCGTACGCGAAGCGCGTCTACACCGCCCAGTACCGCGAGGACGACTGGACGTTCATCTCGCGCCTGCTCGAGGAGGAGGGGCTCTTCGTGTGGTTCGATCACGAGGGCGGCGCGACGACGATGGTCGTCAGCGACACCTCGACGTCGGCGCCCGATCTCCACGGCGGCGCGCTCGTCCCCTTCGCCTACGGCACGGGCGCGTCGGAGCCGCGCGAGCTCGTGCAGGAGCTCGCGACCGAGGCGGCGCTCGCCCCGTCGAAGTTCTCGGTGAAGTCGTTCGACCCCGCGCGCGTGAACTCGCCGATCGCGGGCGCGCACGGGTCGGGCTCGATGGAGATCTACATGGCGCGCGGCGGCGGCTCCGAGTCGTCGGACGTCTGCGGCGCGCGCGCGCGCGTCGTCGGGGAGGCGGCGGCCGCGCGCGCGGCGACCGTCGCCGGGCGCACCTCGAGCGTGCGCTTCGCCCCCGGCATGCAGGTCGCGATCGAGGATCATCCGCGCGGCAAGCTGAACGCGCGCTATTTCGTCACCGAGGTCACGTACGCGATCTCGCAGCGCCGGCGCTTCGGCGGGGGCGACG
>DASYCF010001293.1:0-19004 GCA_036500365.1 Byssovorax sp. | reverse complement strand
CGCCCGTCGGAAACGCGTGCCCGACGTCGCGCGGGGCGATGCGCACGCGGACGTCACCGCCACGCCGCGACGCCGTGATCGACGCCGCGCCGCGGACGCGCGGCTCGTCGTAGCCGCCAGGGAACGCGTGGCTTTTGCGCGCACCCTCGCGCGGCATGTGGCAGTCGGCGCACGCGCGCGCGTCACCCGAGCCGGCGTGCTCGGTGACCGTGCGCTGGAAGCCGAAGCTCGGCAGGCGAAACTCGTGGCAGCGCCCGCACGCGGCCGTCGTCGCGAACGCGGGGTCGCGAACGACGGCGTGCGGCGCGTTCGGCGAGGCGCCGGGCCGCGGCGCGGACACGACGGGGCCGAGCGGCTCGTGACACGTGACGCAGCCGACGCCGACGTGCCGGAGCGCGGCGCTGGGCACGCTCGCCGGGTCGGCCTCGGGCGCATGGCAGCCGCGGCAGAACGGCTGCATCGAGGGCGCCTCGCGGGCGAGCGCGCGCTGGAACGCGCCGTTCTCGAACGACGCCGCGTGCCTCGACGTGCGCCACTCGCTCGCCTCCTCGACGTGACACGCGATGCACGCCGCGTTCCGCGCGACGGCCGCGGCGTTCGCGAACGCGTCGCGGCGGAGCTGCGGCGCGGGCCCCGGCAGCGTCGAGGCGCTCGACCCGGCGTTCGCCGAGGCGAGGCCGATCGCCGCCGCGGCCGCGAGGGCTGCTGCGCGCGCCGCCGTCACTCGAGGAGCCCGCCCGTCTTCAGGTTGATCGTCGAAGCCTACACCGCGCGCCTCAGCGCATCGGCGGCTGCATGCGGCCGGCGTCGGCGGCGGCGAGGATCTTCTCCTCGGCCTGCGCGGCGAGCTTCTCGACGGTCTCCGACGCTTGCTGGGGTTGGAGGCTCGTGAAGAAGCGGATGAAGTCGCCCTCGAGGCCGCGGTTCACGCCCGAGAGCACGAGCACGACGGGGATCGCGGGCTTCTCGAGCTCGGTGAGCTCGGTCGCGCGGCGCCGCCACGTCGACGCGATCGTCAGGAGGCGCACGGCCCACTGCACGCCGAAGCCGATGCCGAGGCCGCCCATCACGCCGACGACGAAGAAATCGGTGTCCGCAGGGAACAGCGCGGCCATCGCGAGGCCGCCGAGCGCGCCGCCGATCACGAGCCCCGGCTCCCCGCCGTTCGGCTTCGCCGCGAGCCGGAGGATCGCCACCGCGTGCGGGCCCGGGTGCGTCGTCCGCGCGGCCTCGCGGAGCGGGACGAGCGTGAGCAGGCGCCGGAGCGACTGGGCGCGCACGCTGAAGTAGCTGAACACGAGCGCGATGACGCAGATCGCGATGCCCGCGCCGAGGGCGGCGCGCCGCGGGATCACGCCCTCCGGGATGGGCTCGACGATCGTCGCCGTGTCGGCGACCTTCTGCGCCGCCTCGGCCTTTTGGCGCACGTCGGCCTCGGCCTCGCGCGCGGCGGTGACGACCTTGTCGAGCGGCGCGTCGCCGAGCAGCTTGAGGAGGAGCTGCGCGTCGTCGATCTGCGTCTTCGTGTCGCCCTCTTGGGGCTGATCGATGGCGCTGGCCTTCTGGATCGCGGCCCAGCCCGGCGTCGCGGGGGCGCGCACGCCGACGGCGCCCTCGACCGAGACCTGGCACGTCGTCAGCGCCCTCGCGAGCTTGTACGACGGCTGCGCGGCGGGCCACGCGCTCGACGGATCCGGCTCCTTCTCCTTCGGCAGCTGGGGCAGCTGGTAGCGGCCGGGCCGCTTCTTCTTCTTCGGAGGCGCGGCGGCCTCGGCGGACGCGGCGGCGGACGCCGCGGGCTCGCCGAGGTGCGCGGTCTTCGCGGCTGCCTTGAAGACGTCGACCTCGGTCACGAGGTTCTCGGCGGCGCTCGTGCACGCGTGCATCTGCATCGTGCGGGCGAGCGCGTCCTTCGCCGCCTGCTTCGCCGCCGGATCGGGGACCGTCTTGCCGCGCGCCGTGACGAGCAGCACGACCGCTGGCGCGATGAAGAGCACGAGGCAGAGCGACGCGATGAACGTCCAGCGGACCTCTTCGCGGCGCGTGTACTCGTTCACGCGTCACCTCGCGCTCGCGACCACGCGTGGGCCGAGCGGCCGCCTGCGTCGCGGCCAAGTGGAGGGATCGCCATCTCCGTCATCGAGCGTCGAGGCGCACAGACTACGGCCAACGCACCGCCGACGAGAAGACTTGCGTGCGTATCTGCGATCTTGCCGCCTGCGCGCCTCGCCCGCCATGCTGCGGCGCCGTGTCGGACCTCGCCGAGATCGCCCCCGCGGAGGCTGCAACGGCGGTCCCGTCGGACGCCGCCGGCGGACGCGCGCAGCACCTCCCGTGGGTCGTCTCGACGTATTTCGCGGAGGGGCTGCCCTACGCGATCGTCCGCCTGGTCTCGCAGCAGTTCTTCACGTTCGCGGGCGGCGGCGTCGCCGCGGTCGGCCTCACGTCGCTCTACGGCCTCGCGTGGGACGCGAAGTTCGCGTGGAGCCCGCTCGTCGATCGGTTCGGCACGACGAAGCGCTGGGTCGTCGCCACCGAGGTCGCCCTCGGCCTGCTCGTCCTCGCCATCGCGGTGCCGGCGGCCGCGGCCGACACGACCATGGTCGCGCGGATGTTCGTCGCGATCGCGATCGTCGCTGCGACGCACGACGTCGCGATCGACGGCTTCTACCTCGCGGCGCTCGGGCCGGCAGATCGGGCCGCGTTCACGGGCGTGCGCGTCGCGGCGTATCGAGCGGCGCTCTTCGTCGGCGCGGGCGCGCTCGTCGCGCTCGCGGGCGTCACGTCGTGGGGCGCGTGCTTCGGCGTCGGAGGCGTGATCCTGCTCGGCTTCGCGCTCGTGCACGCGCGGCTCCTCCCGCGCGCGGCGCGCGCTCCTGTCATCGGCGTCGGCGCACGCGCGGCGGCCTCGACGTTCGGGCGCGCGTTCGCCTCGTTCGCGACGCAGCCGGGCGCGCGCCTCGCGATCCCGTTCATCCTGTGCTTTCGCCTCGGTGACGCGCTGATGTTCGCGATGGGCGCGCCGTTCTTGAAGTCGCTCGGCTTCCAGGCGCTCGGCAGCGGTGCGCTCGGCGGCCTCGGCGTGCTCGCGAGCATCGGCGGCGCGATGCTCGGCGGCGCCGCCCTCGCGCAGGTGCGCCTGTCGCGCGCGCTCTTCCCGATCGCCGCGCTGCAGGGCGCCGCGATCCTCTTCTATGCCGGGCTGGCCGCGACGCACGATCCGCCGCTCGCGCTCATCGGCGGGGTGATCGTCGCCGAGCAGTTCATCGCCGGGCTCGGCAACGCAGCGCTGCTCGTCTTCCTCATGCATCGCTGCCGCGGCGATCACAAGGCGGCCCACTTCGCGTGCGGCACCGCGCTCATGTCGATCCCGGTCACGATGGCCGGCCCCGTGAGCGCGTTCATCGTGAAGCGCCTCGGCTTCACGGATCTCTTCCTGCTCGCGTTCGCCGCCTCGCTGCCGGGGGTCGTCATCTCGCGGTTCGTGAAGGCCGACCCGGCGCCGTAGCGCCGTTCAATGCTCGAAGCGCGCGGCGCCGTAGGCGAAGTACGTCGGGTCGATCTCGGCGCCGTAGGCCTGGCGGCCCGCGCGGCTCGCGGCGAGCGACGCGGTGAAGAGCCCGCCGAACGGCTCCCACACGACGTCTCCGGGCGCCGTCGACGCCTCGACGATGCGCGCCACGAGATCGAGCGGCTTCTGGTTCAGGTGCACGGCGCGCCGCGACGCCGTCGTGACGCGCTCCTGTCCGCGCACGGGCCCCCGGTCCCAGACGTTCGTGACGCCATGCGGGCAGTCGAAGCGCGGTCGCGTGCGGCTCCACTGCTCGCGCGACACCGGCGCTGCGCCGTCGAGCGAGTAATAGGGTCGCCCCGCGGGGTCGCCGTGGAGATTGGCATACTCGGCGATTCGAGCCATCGCCTCCACGGGAGGGAAATACCAGAGGTGGCCTTGATCGAAATATTTACGCACGGCGGCGTCTTTCACGCCGCACGCCTCGTTCGCGCGGCAGAGCGGGAGGCCGGCGCGGAGCCACTCCTCGCGGAGCCAAGCCTTGAGGAATCGACCGGCGACGCGCGCCTCGAACGCGTACTGCACGCACACCTCGGTCACGACGGGGAAGCGGCGGATGCGGCGCGTGTCGACGTTCCCCGCGATGTGCCCGGGGCCCTTGTTCCACACGTTGCAGTTCACGTAGCGGAAGCCGTGGCGCTCGAGCACCGGGTGCGCGGCGGCCCAGCCGATCTCCGAGTTCCAGAACCAGAGCGTCGTCGCGGCGGTGGCCGCGCGCGCCCACGCGGCCACGTGCGGCTCGTACCAGGCGGGCAGATCGAGGTGGTCCGACGTGTCGCCGTCGAAGCCGAGCACGCCGTACGCGCCATCGGACACGATGCACGCGGGGCGCGGCCACGTCGCGTAGAGGGCGAGGCTGTCGCCACGCGTGAGCGAGACGTTGCGCGCGCGGTGCTGCGCGTCGATCGGCGCGTCGGCGAGGACGACGGCCTTGCCCCTCCCGACCGTGCTCGTGGGCGCGGCGCGCGACACGTTGCGATCGAGCCCGCTCAGGCGGCGCGGCGGCGCCGACGACGGCTCGCCATCAGGAGCGCGCCCGCCGCGACGACGGCCGCCGCGCCCGACTCGCCCGGCGCATCGCCCGCGGCCGCGCGACAGTCGCAGCCGCCACCCGGCGAGACGCCGGCGACGGGGACGTCGTGGCTGACGTGCACGACGCACATGTCCGCGGTGAGCGGCTTCGCCGCCTTCTTGCCGCCACCCTGGTCGAGCGGCGTGTCGTAGTTGCCGGTGTTCTTGTTGTCGTGGTGGAAGCTCTCCCACTCGATGGTCGAGTCCTCGGTCGCGTCCGTGTGCCACGCGTAGAGCCAGCCGTCGCGCGACGCGACCGCGACCTCGAGCGTGCCGTCGCCGTCGAGGTCGCCGAGCGCGGGCGTCGAGATGATCCACTGGCCGGTGAACTTCGGCCAGCCGGTGGGCTCGTTGCCGCACGCGTCGTACGCGTGGAGGAAGTAGCCGCCGGTGCCAGTGATCACCTCGGGATACCCGTCGCCGTTGAGGTCGACGATCGCCTGGTTGTTGAAGAACGTGAAGTCCTCGAGGACGATCGGCGACGCGAGCATCATCTTGCCGGTCTTGCCGCTCCACATCGCGAGGAGGTTCTGGCCTGCGGTGGTCGTGTAGGTCGACGACATGAGCTGCCCCGCGAGGCTCAGCGAGCCGCCGCTCGAGACGATGTCGAGCGTGCCGTCTTGATCGAGGTCGCCGAGCGACGGCTGCGCGAAGAGCGGGAACATGACGTCGTGCGCGGCCTTCGACAGCGGCCCGAACTCGCCCGTCGGGTAGAGGCCTTGCCAGGTGCCGTTCGCCTCGGTCGGGTCGTCGTGGAGCGCGGGCAGCGCGTTCGTCGGCGTGCCGCCGGGGCTCGCTTGCACGCCGGGGTTGACGGGCACGATGAAGGGCGCGCTCCCGTTGCCGTGCGTGACCGAGGCGAGCGTGTCGCCGAAATGGCCGACGACGCTCGCGTTCGGCACGCCCTCGGCGACGAGCGGGAAGAGCGGCAGCGACGTGATCGTGTACGGCCAGCCGGGGAGGATCGCGCCGCCGGGCGCGTTCATGCCGCGGCCGTCGATCATGTACGCCGCGCCGATCGCGCCGCCGTTGCCGATCTTCTCGTTCGAGCCGACGATCACCTCCGGCAGGCCGTCGCCGTTGAAGTCGCCGACGGCCGGGGTCGACAAGACGCGGTTTCGCGGCGTGGGGATGCCGTCGTCGAACGAGCCCGTGTAGTGCACGCTCGTCACGGGCCAACCCGGGAGCGGCTGGCCCGCGCCGTCGAACGCGTAGACGTCGCCGTCGAAGCCCGCGACCACGATGTCGAGCACGCCGTCGCCGTCGAGATCGGCGAGCACGGGCGCCGCGAACGCGCCGCGCGCGATGCGCGAGTGGAGCTCGTCCATGCACACGTGATCGGGCGGGTCGGTCGCCGGCAGCGGACACGACGGCACGAGCGGCAGGCGCACGGGGAAGCCCGCCTTGAGCTGACCGTGCCGATCGACCGCGTACACGGAGCCGCTGTACGTGGTCAGGATGATCTCGTCCTCGCCGTCGCCGTCGACGTCGCCGATCGCGGGGGCGATGCCGAACGGCTCGCGCGCGAGCGTCGGATCGACGGCGCCGTTCGCGTAGGCGGGCGCGGAGAGGTAGCTTGGCGTGTCCGGCGTCGGCACCGGCTCGAGGAGGCCGTCCTCGGGCAGGGCGAGGAACGGGAAGCCCGGGAGCTCCTGCGGTCCGGAGGGCGTGATCTTGTAGACGTGCAGCACGCCGCCGCTCGTCGGCATGATGAGATCGCGCACGCCGTCGCCGTCGAGATCCGCCATCTTCGGGCTCTGCTCGCCGCTCGAGCCGAGGTAAATCGGGAAGCCCTTCACGAGCGTGGGATCGGACTGCACGTAATACGTGCGACGCATCTCGCCCTGCACCTCGCCGACGGCGCCGCCGTAGTGGGCCGTCGCGCGGACGCGCACGGTGATGGCCGTGTCGTTCTCGCCGTTCGGGCTGTCGACGTCGCGCGGGTGCGTTGGATCGATGACGCGCGGATCGATCGTGCCGAGCGTGCCGGTCGTCGGCATGCTGGCGGGGATGTTCGGCGCCGACGTCGTGAGCGTCGTGTACTCGTCGTCCATCGGCTGCACGCCGGGCGCCCACTCCACCACGTAGTCGTACGACGTCGCGCGGTTCGCCGAGACGGAGCCCTGGATGTTGATGGGCGCCATCGCCTGGTCTTTGTAGAGGATCGAGTACCAAGTGGGCGACGTCACGTCGACCGACGGCGGGATGCGGAGGTTCTTCACCGCCTCCACCGCGGCGTTCGCGTTCACGCGGCCATAGCCGAAGCGCTGATCGAAGCCCTTCTGCGACCACGCGTAGCGCGGGTTCGCCATGCGCGACGACGCCACGTCGATGTCGTCCGTGGTCGTGAAGAAGATCGACTGGAGCTCGCCGGGGGTGAGCGGCGGCGAGATCTGATACTGGCGCGCGGCCGACACGACGAGCCCGGCGATGCCGCTGAGCTTGCCCGTCGCCTCGCTCGAGCACGAGGTGCCGCTCGCCGAGAGGAAGTTGTGACCACCGTAGTTCGAGCACGGGTTGAACCCCGTGAACGTGGTCGACGTCACGATGGTCGAGCTGTCGTACTCGATCGCGTGCACCGGCAGCGTGTGGTTCGCCACCGTGGGCATGTTGTGGTGACGCGAGTCCTCGTCCGCCATGCTGTTGATCGAGAGGACGCCGCTCGTGTACGCGTAGTCGAGCGCGGTCTGCGCGAACGCGTTCATGTTGAGCGTGCCGAGCGCGCACTGGACGATGCTCGCGCCGTTGTCGACCGCGTAGACGACCGCCTTGCCGAAGAGCGTCGAGTCCGTGATGAAGCTGTCGCCGACGCGCGTGGGGACGAAGCGGCAGAGCGGGCAGACGCCCGCGTCGTCGATCTGGTTGTTCGTCTGCGCCGTCGAGTCGCGCGCCTCGCCCGTGCCGTGCCCGTAGCGCGTGTCGTCGTACGGGTTGTTGTCGTCCTTCATGAAATCCCAGCCGGCGATGTCGTCGATGTACCCGTTGTGGTCGTCGTCGACGCCGTCCGAGAAGAGCTGGATGAGATCGCCGGCGTCGAGCACGCCGTTGCCGTTCACGTCGCTCACGCCGGGCGTGTCCGCGTAGTCCGAGACGGTGAGGATGCCGTCGCCGTTGCAGTCGAAGCCGACGAGATCGCCCGCGCCGCCGCACGCGCTGCCGTCGGCGTGCGTGGGCTTGTGGTTCACGAGCTCTTTGTAGTTGAGGTAGACCTTCTCGATGAGATCGGCGTTGTCCCACTCGATGCCCGAGTCGGTGACGACGATGAGCACGCCCGGGTCGCCGATCGTGTAGCGCCAGGCGAGATCGATGCTCATGCCCGCGGCGCTCTCGCCGGTGACGACCTGGTCGTTGCCGTTCGGGATGAACGAGTAGAAGTTCCACTGCCCGTTCGAGAACGTGGTCGGGTCGTAGCCGTACGAGGGATCGTTCGGCCAGTACTTGCCGTTCTTGAAGTCGTCCGGCGTCGCGTCGGCGGGGGGCGGCCACTCGGCGCGCGCGTCGACGGCGAACGCGCAGACCCCCGCGAGCAAGAGCGGGACGAGCGAGGCGACGCGGAGCTTGAAGCGGCGAGGCGAAGCGAGAGAAGAGCGCGACGTCACGACTCGACACACTATCACCAGCGCGCGCACGCGAGTAAACGCGCCCTCCCATGGATGCGCTCCGGAGCCTGCCGCGGGTCGACGCGGTCGCGGCGCACGCGGCGCTCGACGACGCGCGGCGTCGGCTGGGCGCGCCCCGCGTCATGGACGTCGCGCGGCGTGCCGTCGACGACGCACGTGCGCGGGTGATTGCTGGCGCCGCGTGCCCGACGCTCGACGAGGTCGCGGCCGACGCTGCCCGCGCGGCGAGCTCCGGACCGCTCGCGGCGCGGGCGCGGCGCGTGATCAACGCGACGGGCGTCGTCCTCCACACGAACCTCGGGCGCGCGCCGCTCGGGGCCGACGCGCTCGCCGCGCTGGCCGCGTCGGCGGGCGGGTACACGTCGATCGAGATCGACCTCGACACGGGTCGACGCGGGGCGCGCGGCGCGTTCGCCGAGCGCGCGCTCGCCGAGTTGACTGCCGCGGAGGCGGCGCTCGTCGTCAACAACAACGCGGCCGCGACGCTCCTGGCGCTGACCGCGATCGTGGCCGGCGCGCCCGCGGCGGCGCGGCGCGTGATCGTCTCGCGCGGGGAGCTCGTCGAGATCGGCGGCGGCTTCCGCGTGCCCGACGTGTGCGCGCGCTCGGGCGCCGAGCTCGTCGAGGTCGGCACCACCAACAAGACCCGGCTCGACGACTACGCACGCGCGCTCGACGCGGGCGGCGTCGCGGCCATCCTGCGCGTGCACCCAGGGAATTTTCGCCAGACCGGCTTCGTCGAGCGGCCCCGCCTCGCCGAGCTCGCGGCCCTGTCACGCGCGCGCGGCGTGCCGCTCGTGAAGGACCTCGGCGGCGGCGCCCTCGTCGATCTCGCGCCGCTCGGGCTGGCCGGCGAGCCGCTCGCGCGCGCGTCGGTCGAGGCCGGCTGCGACCTCGTCTGCTTCTCGTGCGACAAGGTGCTCGGCGGCCCCCAGGGCGGCGCGATCGTCGGGCGCGCGGCCCTCGTCGAGCGCGCGCGCAAGGACCCGCTGGCGCGCGCCGTGCGCCTCGGCCGCCTGCCGCTCGTCGCGCTCGAGGCCACGCTCGCCGCGATGCTCGAGGGTCGCCTCGACGACGTGCCCGCGCTCCGCATGCTTCGGTCGACGGCCGACGAGCTCCGCGCGCGCGCCGAGGCCTGGACCGCGGCGCTCGCGGCGCTCGGCGTCGAGGCGCGGGTGGTCGAGCTCACGAGCGCCGTCGGCGGCGGCGCGCTCGCCGAGGCCGAGCTCCCTTCGTTCGGCGTCGCCCTCGAGGCCCCGGACGTCGACGCGCTCGCGGCGCGGCTCCGCGGCGGAAACCCGCCCGTCGTCGGTCGAATCCACGCGGGCGCGCTGCTCCTCGACGCGCGCACCGTGCAGCCGGGCGAGGACGCGGCGCTCCTCGGCGCGCTCGCCGCCGCTCACCGCGGTTGACACGCGCGCCGCTCGGGCGCTTCGATTCGCCGATGCGGCTCGTCGCCCGTGCCCTCTCCGTCGCCCTCGTCGCTGCAGCGCTCGCGTGGCCGCGCGCGGCGAGCGCCCACGATCACTGGCTCGAGGCCGAGCCGTTCTGGAATCAGACGCCCGGGCGCGAGAAGATCTACCTCTTCGTCGGCGACGCGCTGGAAGGCGCGCAGCCTTACGTCGTCAAATCGCGCGCGCACTACACGCGCTTCGTCGTGGCCTCGAAGGCCGGCCGGCGCGACGTGCTCTCCGACATGCGCGAGGACGCGACGCCGCTCGCGCTGCTGACGAGCGGCCAATCGACCGGCTCGTTCGTCGTCGCGCTCGACGCCGCCCCGCGCACGCTCGAGCTCGACGCGAAGAAGTTCGGCGCGTACCTGCTCGAGGAGCGCCTCATCGACGTGCTCCTCGACCGCGCGCAAAAGGCCAAGGAGGACGCCCCGGGGCGCGAGCGCTACACGCGCTACATGAAGGCGATCGTCCAGATCGGCGACAAGCCCGACGCGACGCCGACGCAGGCCCTCGGTCAAGAGCTCGAGATCGTCCCCGACACGAACCCGTACGCGGTGCCGCGCGGCGCCGAGCTCGGCGTACGCGTGCTGTTCCAGGGCAAGCCGCTCGCGGGGCGCGCCGTCACCGCGGTGAACCGCTTCCGCGGCGAGACGTCGCGACAGACGGTGCGCCTCGACTCGAAGGGCCACGCGGCCTTCACGCTCGGCAAGCCCGGCGACTGGATGATCCGCCTCGTGCACATGGAGCCGTCGGCGACGCCCGACGTCGACTGGCGCAGCTACTGGTCGAACGTCACCTTCTCGCTGCCCGACGCGACGCCCGCGCCCGCGCCGCGGCGCTGAAGTCCTGCGGCCTCGGCGAGCAGGCCGCCAACTCCCGCGAAACATCGCGCCCGCCTCGCCGGGCATGCGGCGTGCTGAATGACGCGCGGACGCGCAGCAACGAGTCCAGTCCGTCAACTTTCGCACGAGGCGACCCATGGAACTTTCTGCTCTTGCCCGCGGCGGCGCGCGCCTCGGGATGCTGCTCGCGCTCGGCGCCGTCCTCCTCGCGAGCTCGGTCGCGTGCGGCCCGACCGTGACGGACACGAGCGGCGCCGGCGCCGACTCCGCCAACTCGGGCGGAGACGACGGCACCGGCACGTCGACGAACAGCGACACGACGTCGGGCGGCTGCTCGCTCTCGACGACCGGCACCGGCGGCGACCTCGTGCAGACGACCGAGTGCTTCGCGCAGACGACGGACGCGTGCCCCGATCAGTACGAGGCCACGATGTACATCATCCCTTCGGACCCGTGCGCGGTGCTCCAGTCGGTGAACTGCGGCCCTGTCGCGCAGGACGGTCAGTGCTGCTTCGTCGCGACCGAGGAGCAGATCGGCTGCCCCTGACGTCCGTCGGAGCTACGCGCTGGCGCGGACGCGCTCGCGATCGAGCTCGACGGGATCGTGCGCGCTGAAGACGCGCACCTCGCCCGCGTGATCGCGCGCGAGCTCCCGGAGGCGGCGCTGGTTGTCGCGCCGCATGCGATCGTCGGTCGCGACGAGGCGCTGGAACATCGAGAGCCCCGCGGGGCACGTCGGCCGGTCGGCGTCGATCTCGCCGCGGTAGAAGTACGCGTCGCCCGCGTGGACGAGCCAGCCGCGGTCGGACTTCACGGCGATCGCGGCGTGCCCGCGCGTGTGCCCGGCGAGCGGCACGATGAGGATCTCGGGCGGCAGACCGTCGAGCGCGCGCACGCACGAGAAGCCGAACCAAGGCTCGCCCGCCGCCTCGTACGTGCGAAAGCGCGGGCCGTGCGCCCAGTGCCGCGGCTTGTAGCGGTTCTTCTCGCCGAGCGTGCGCGGCGACATCGCGGCCGCGTGCTCGGGCGCGTGGATGTGCACGGTCGCCTCGGGGAAGTCGGGGATGCCGCCGGCGTGATCGAGGTCGAGGTGCGTGACGAGCAGGTGGCGCACGTCGCCGCGCTCGAAGCCGAGCGCCTCGACCTGCGCGAGCGCCGTCTCCGCGCGATCGAGGCGCGCGTTCGTGACGACGCGGAACGCGCCGCCGAGGTGCTCGGGCCGCGCGCAGTCGTCCGTGCCGAAGCCCGTGTCGACGAGCGCGAGGCCGCTCTCGGTCTCGACGAGCAGCACGTGACAGACCATGAGGCCGCGTTCGAAGAGGCCGCCGTCGCCGTTGACGAACTTGCGCGACGGCGGGCACATCGTCGCGCAGTTCAGGTGGTGTACGCGCATGACGGCGCGATGCTAACGGCAAGCGCGCCGCGCGGTGGTCCTGTCGACGCGAACGCGCGCGCCCTTCGGTCGTTTCGGGTTGGAGCGCGCGCGGCGGGTGGTCGAACATGGGCCCGATGCTCGACGCGCTCCTCCAGCTCTTCGCGACGCCGACGACCGCGCCCGCGACCAGGTGCCCGGACGACATGCAGCTCGTCGCGGGCGTGCACGCCGAGTACCTCGAGCGCGTCTGCCTCGATTTTCATCAAGAGCGCTGCTTCTCGTGGTTCCCGTGGCTCTCCGCCAAGGAGGGTGTCGAGTCGCCCGTGCGCACCTGCATGGACACGTACGAGTGGCCGAACAAGAAGGGCGAGGTCCCGGTGGTGATGCTGCGCTTCGTCGAGGCCGAGGCGAAGTGCGCGTCCGTCGGCAAGCGCATGTGCACCGAGTACGAGTGGGAGACCGCCTGCGAGGGCCCGGACGAGCTCGCCTATCCGTACGGCGCGACGTTCGAACCGAAGGCGTGCAATCAAGCGAAGCCCTATCGAGGGGTGAGCGAGGCGAAGCTCGCCTCGAACGACGCGAGCGTCCGCGACGCCGAGACGAAGCGGCTCTGGCAGGGCGAGCCGTCCGGCGCGTACCCCGCGTGCAAGAGCGCCTTCGGCGTGATGGACCTGACGGGCAACGTCGAAGAGTGGGTGTCGACGAGCCGGCCCGAGTGGCCCTTTCGATCGGCCCTCAAGGGCGGCTATTGGTCGAAGCCCGGCTCCGGCTGCCGCGGTACGAACGAGCGGCACGGCCCGCAGTTTCGCTTCTACGAGATCGGCTTTCGCTGCTGCAAGGATCCCACGTAGTCGGCGCTACATCGCGGCCGCGGCGGGGTCGCCGCGCTTTCGCTCCGTGTGCGTCGCGTGCTCGGGCAGCGGCGGGAGCTCGGAGTCGGGCGTGCCGGGCGCGACGTAGAGGATCTCGGGCGCCGGTCGATAGCCGCTGAAGTAGTGGCGCTCGTCCTCCCGGCCGTCGAGGTAGTGGAGCTTCACGATCGACGTCACCTCGTAGCCGCGCACGCCCTTTTGGTGGCGCACGGTCTTGCCCGCGGCGAGGTACGACTTCACCTCGACGCGCCGCGCGAAGTCCTCGGTCGAGTTGACGGCGTACGCGTAGTCGACCTTCGCCACCGGATCTCCGCCCAGGATCTCGACGCGGACGACGGTCGGCTTGGGCAGATACGCGTGGACGAGCACGGGGAAGCCGAGGCTGTTCTTGATCTTGAGGTCGGCGAGCGGAAAGCTCACCGTCGCGTCGAGGCCGAGCATCGCGTAG
This sequence comes from Byssovorax sp., assembly GCA_036500365.1. Lineage (GTDB taxonomy): Bacteria > Myxococcota_A > Polyangia > Polyangiales > Polyangiaceae > DASYCF01. Next base: position 5,751 of record DASYCF010001293.1, on the reverse strand, counting down.
GCGCTCGGACGCGAGTGCGATTGACGCTCGACGACGTCGAGCGCGCCATACAGGGCCGCGACGTGCAGCGTGCTCGACACCTGGCAGGTGCCGCCGCCGATGCCGAGCTGGAGCTCGTCGCCTTGAATCTCCGGCGCGAGCGCGAAGCCGCGCTCCCTCGTGCGGGGGCCGACGCGATCGTTGAAGCTCATCATCTCGCCGGGCGCGAGGACGAGACCGTCGAGGAGCGCGGCGGCGCGCCGGATGTTCACGGCGCGGCCGGCGCCCGTGCCGTAGAGGGCGAAGGCGGTCTCGAACGCGGACACCACCTTGGTCACGTCGACGCGGCCGAGGTCGTCGGCGGTGACCTTCGCCCGGACGGGGCGCACGACGACGTCGACGACCTTGCCCGGCTCTCGGCTCGCCTCGGCGAAGATGCGCGCGCTCGTCGCGACGTCGAGCGCCTGTCCCGGCACGTCGGGCGTCCTGTCGTGCGCGTCGAGGTCGATCGTCGCGTCGACTGGAGCCTTCGCGAGCGATGGCGCGATCGCCTCGAGCGCCTTCGCGGCGTCGGCCTCGTCGAACGCATACACGAGCGGCACGTCGATCTCGCCGCGTCGCGCGGCGCGCGTCGCGCTCATGCGCGCGCTGAACGAGCCGGTGTGCGCGACCGCCTCGGCCGCCTGCATCGTCGCGGCGACGTCGAGCGAGACGCCCGCCTCGCCGAGGGTCGCGTCGAACACGCGGTCGTCGAAGCGAAAATGCACCGGGCGCGCGCGCACCTCGGCGTCGCGCGCTGCGAGCCACGTCGCGACGGAGCCCGTCACGGGGACGCGCTCGCCGCCGATGGAGAGGCCGCGGACGACCGGCGACTCCGGCAGCACGGCGTGCGCGCCGACGGCGACGCCGAGGCCGACGCACGAGCCGATCCCGAGCGCGAGGAGGAGCTGCGACGATGTCACGAGCCGCGCGAAGCGTACCGCCGGAGACCGGCGAGCACGAATGTTCGGCCTATCGAAGGGACCTGCTCGCGCGTGCGGTATATCGTGTGCGCGAGATGAAGGGCCTCCGCGACGTGATCGCGCCCGACCTCGGGCTCCTCTTCGTCGGCATCAACCCGGGGCTGCGGTCGGCGGAGATCGGGCACCACTTCGCGGGGAAGACGAACCCGTTCTGGCGCCTGCTCCACGCGGCCGAGCTGACGCCCGTGCTGCTCGCGCCCGAGGACGACGGCCGGCTCGTCGAGTTCGGGCTCGGCGTGACGAACCTGTGCCCGCGCCCGTCGCGCGCCGCGGACGAGCTCACGAAGGACGAGCGCGACGCGGGCGCAGCCGCGCTGCACCGGAAGGTGAAGCGCTTCGCGCCGCGCGCCGTCGCCCTCGTCGGCGTCGGCCTCTACAAGCCCGTCTTCCCGAAGGGCACGGCGCCGGGTCCCGGCGCGAAGCCCGAGCGCATCGGCGGTGCGCCGGTCTTCGTCGTGCCGAACCCGAGCGGCCTGAACGCGAGCTTCCCGGGCTTCGCGCACAAGCTCGTGTGGTTCGAGGCCCTGCGAGGTTGGCTGTCTCGCCCGCGCGCCGACTGACGTGCTCCGCGCCGTCAGCCGACGATCGGCAGGTGCTTCGTGCGGGCGGGCGCGGGCCGACCCTCGGCGCGCTCGCGGATCGCGTCGGCGTGCTCGCGCACGCTCATCGGTCCTTGCAGCAGGTCGATGTCTTGACCCTTGGCGTACACGGGGTGGCGGCCCTTCTCGGCGTACCACTTCGCGACCGTCGCGTTCGCCTTCATGCGCTCGATGACGTTTCGCCAGCCCACGCCGGTGTTGTACGCGCAGAAGCTGATCTCGCCGAGCTGCGTGCCGTACGGGATGATGCACATCTCCGTGCGGCGGAAGTCGTAGTTGAAGAGGTCCTGGAACCACATGCCGGCGACGAAGAGGACGCGCCACTCGTACTTCGTCGCGTCGCTCTCGCCCGCGTGCGCGGCGCCGGTCTGGCTCAGGAACTGCTTTACGAGCGTGGCGACGTTGAAGCCCGCGGGGGCGCCCTCGGGCTTGTAGTGGCGGAGGAGCGACGCGACGACCTGCGCCTTCGCCCAGGCCTTGCCGCGGCCTGCGTCGAAGATGCGCGCGAAGTCCTTCAACAGGCCCTCGACGTCGAGGAAGTCGAGCAGCGGCACCATCTGCCGCGTCTTCTTGTTGACGAAGAACACGGTGCCGACGCCGCAGTTCGGGTGACAGCCGCAGTTCAGCTGGCCCCAGTCCTTGTCGGGGCCGTCGAGCAGATCGACGACGTTGCCGAAGGGCGCGAGCGCGGAGAGCGGGAACCAGTCGCGGTACGGGCTCGTCACGCCGGTCTGCGCGGCGACGTCGCGCGCGAGGTGGCTCAGGGTGTAGCGCTGCGCGTGGCGCACCTCGTCGCTCACGTCCTCGTCGCGGCCGGTGAAGCTCACGGGCTGGAACGAGACGACCGTGATCTTGTCGGCGTTCTCGACCGCGAACTCGAGGATCTTGCCGACCTGATCGTCGTTCACGCCGTTCACGAGCGTGACGACGAGGATGACGTCGATGCCCACCTTGGCCATCTCCTCGATGGCGCGGAGCTTCACGTCGTAGAGGTTGCCCACCTTGCGGTGCGAGTTCGCCTCGTTCGTCACGCCGTCGAACTGCAGGTACGCGATGCGCAGGCCCGCCTCGCGCGCGGCGGCGGCGAAGCCCGGCTCCTGCGCGAAGCGGACGCCGTTCGTCGCGCACTGCACGGCGAAATAGCCCTTCTTGCGCGCGTATTGGATCGCGTCGAGGAAATGCGGCGAGAGCGTCGGCTCGCCGCCCGAGAACTGGATCGACATCTGACGGCGCGGCTTCACGTCGGCCGCGTCGTCGAGGATCTGGGTGATCTCCTCCCACGCGAGCTCGTGCACGTAGCCGACCTGGTTCGCGTCCATGAAGCACGGGTCGCACATCATGTTGCAGCGGTTCGTCAGATCGACGGTGAGCACGGCGCCGCGGCCGTAGCGGATGGTGCTCGAGCCGTGGTCGTGGATCTTGTCGGGCGTCATCGCGACGTCGCGCCCGGCGAACAGACCCTCGATCCGCTCGAGGAACTTCGGGTCGATCGAGATGACGTCGGACGTCGGGCCGTGCTTCGGGCACGCCTTGTCCATCATGATGTTGCCGTCTCGCTCCACGATGCGCGCGCGGATCTCGCCGGGCTTGTCGTTCAAGAGCGTCGTCCAGTCGGCGCGGCCGGAGAGGATCTCGGCGCGCGCCTCCTTCACGCACGTGGGGCACAGGCTGTCGGTCTCGCGCGGCCAGCCGAGCGGCGGCGCCGTGCGCTGTTTGCCGCGCGGGATGGGCCGGTCGCTCCACTTCGGGTGGAACGGCGCGGCCTCCGGCGCGAGCGCGTTGATGCGCTGCATGAGCGGCCACGCGGCGCCCGCCGTTCGGGTCACGGCGCGCTCGAGGGTGCGAAGCAGATCCGGCATGCGCTCTATGTAGCCAGTTTTCCGCGCGGCGCGAAGCGGCGGCTCGATCGCGACGCCCGCGCTCGCGCTCCATCGGCTCGAGCCCGGGCCCGAGCCGTCGTCTTTCTCGGTCAGCTGCTCAGGCCAGGACGGCGAACGTCTGCTGGTTCATCGCGACGCGGCGGCCCTCGTGCCAGAGCTCGCGGAGCTCGACGAACAGCCCCGCGCGCATCGACTCGAGGCGCGCCGCATACGCAAATACGGTGTCGGCCCGGAGCGAGCCCGGGTCGACGAGGAGCTCCATGGTGAAGGTGATCGTCGCCATCGGCCGCGGCGCCGACATCACCGAGAAGACCGTCGGCCACGGCGCGTCGAGGAGCGCGGCCATCGCGGGCGCGTCGAGCTTCGGCGGCGGGACGCGCGCGCGCACCCCGCACGTGACCTCCGCGCGCTCGCTGTTCGAGAAGGGCGCCGGGCCCGTGAGCCGGTACTCGAAGTGCTGCGCGAAGCGCGGACCGAACGAGCCGAGGTCGACGGGCGGCACGTCGTCGAAGCCGCGCGCGGCGATCGCGATCGGGCGCTCTGCGCGAGCGGCCAGCGCCTCGATCTCGGGCAGCGCGCCGCGCGGGGCGGCGAAGGCGGCGCTCGCGCGGGCGGCGACGCCGTCGCCTTGCAGCACGCGCGCCTCGAGGTAGGTGACGCCCTTGCCGCGGCGCAGGACCTCGACGCGGACGCGCGCATCGCCCGCGAGCACGGGCGCGCAGATCTCGGCCGAGAGCGATCGCGGCGCGCGCGCGGCGTCGGGCTCGTCGGCTTGCATCGCGCGCAGCATGACGCCGACGACGAGGCCGCCGAACGCGCCGCGGCCTTGCTGCCATCCGTCGGGCACGCTCCACGCGAACGTGCCGTCGCCCGCGCGCGTGATCGCCGATGCGTCTTCGAAGCTCTGCGCCATGGCCCGCGTGTCTTGCGGCGCGGCGCGGCGCGGTCAAGGCGCCGCGCGCGACGAGCGTCGAAACGGGTCACCCCTCGCGGATGCGCGCCGCGAGCCGCGTCAGGCGGTCCTCTTTGTGGATCTCCGCGAGCGCGAGCGAGATCGCCCTCGGATCGCCGACGACGACGACGAGCCGCTTGCCGCGCGTGACCGCCGTGTAGAGGAGGTTCCGCGACAGCATGATGAAGTGCTGCATCAAGATCGGCACGACGACGGCCGGGTACTCGCTGCCCTGGCTCTTGTGGATGCTCGTCGCGTACGCGAGCGTGAGCTCGTCGATCTCGCTCTCCTCGTAGAGGACGTCCTTGTCCTTGCCGTCGAAGCGCACGGTGAGCTCGCGCGCCTCGGCGTCGAGCGTCGTGATGAAGCCGAGGTCGCCGTTGTAGACGTCCTTGTCGTAGTCGTTCCGGAGCTGCATCACCTTGTCGCCGACGCGCAGGCGCTTGCTCCCGCGCGTGACCTCGGCGCCGCTCGGGTTCAGGGTCGCCTGCAGGCGCTCGTTGAGGGCGATCGCGCCGGACTCGCCGCGGTGCATCGGCGTGAGGACCTGCACGTCGCGGCGCGGGTCGAGGCCGAAGCGCTTCGGGATGCGCTGCGTGACGACCTCGATGATGCCGTCGGCGGCGGCCTCGCCCGTCGTGCGCGGGACGACGAAGAACTCGCCGTCGGGCCGGGCCGCGCTCTCGGGCAGCTGGCCGTCGTGGATGCGGTGCGCGTTCGAGACGATGAGGCTGCCCTCGGCCTGGCGGAAGATGCGCGTGAGGCGCGCGGTCGGCACGCGGCGCGACGCGATGACGTCGCGCAAGACGGCGCCGGGGCCGACGCTCGGCAGCTGATCGACGTCGCCGACCAGCACGAGCCGCGCGTCGTCGGCGAGGCCCTCGAGCAGCGCGTCGGCGAGCTCGATGTCGAGCATCGAGGCCTCGTCGACGACGAGCGCGTCGGCGTCGATCGGCCGCGCGCGCCCGCGCCCGAACGCGCGCTTCTGCGGGTCGAACTCGAGCATGCGGTGGAGCGTCTGCGCGGGCTGCCCGGTCGCCTCGCTCATGCGCTTCGCGGCGCGGCCGGTGGGCGCGGCGAGGCGCGCGTCGAGCTTCGCGTGCGCGAACACGGAGAGCATCGCGCGCACGATCGTCGTCTTGCCGACGCCGGGGCCGCCCGTCACGACGACGAGGCGGCTCGTGCTCGCGAGCTCGATGGCCTCACGCTGCGCGGGCGCGAGCTCGACGCCCGTCTTCTTCTCGAACGCGGAGAGCGCGTCGGCGACGCCGGACGCGAGGCGCTCCTTGAGCTTGTCGCTCGCGGGCCGCTCGAGGAGG
>DASYCF010001292.1:0-15626 GCA_036500365.1 Byssovorax sp. | reverse complement strand
CGCGCGCCCGATCAGCGACGGATCGGCGTGCTCGTCGCCCGGGCCGATCGCGCCGTCGAAATCCTCGTCGAGATCACCCTTCACGATCGCGTTCAGGATCCACTGGTTCCAGAAGTAGTCGCTGTGCGCGGCGGCGGCCTGATCGGCGTCGCTCGACGTCGCGGGCTCGTAGACGCGCTGGTGCTGCGCGATCGAGACCCACGCGGCGTGGCCGTCGCCGTCGGCGTCGATCGCGTCCGCCGCGTGCAGCGCGTCGAAGCACTTGGCGTGGGCGCGCACCTGGGCCTTGAGCACGGCCGCGAGGCGATCCGTGTCGCTCACGCCGGGCGGCCAGACCGACGCGAGGTAGCCGACGCTGCCCTCGACGTTCGGCTCGTTGATGGTCACCCACCAGTCGACGCGGTCGCCGTAGCGCGCCCCCATGCGCGAGCACCACGTCGCGAAGACGTCGCCCGCGTCGCTCCGCTCCCAGCCCTGCGGATCGCTCGGCGCCGACGGATCGCTCATCCAGAGCGGCCACACGAAGTGGTGCAGCGTGACGAGCGGCGTGACGCCCTGCGCGGCGAGCGCGGCGAGGAGCCCGTCGTACTTCGCGAGCCCGTCGGCGTCGGGCGTGTCGGCGTCGAAATCGGCGCGCGTCGGGTAGAGGCGCGCGAGCTCGATCGAGAAGCGGTACGCGCCCATGCCGGTCGCGACGAGGTCCGCGACGTCGTCGTCCACGTGCGCGAACGCGTCCGGCCCGTCGTTCGGGTCGTCGCCGTTCGCGATCTTGCCGGGCGTCATCGCCCACGCGCCCCAGTCGGTGTCGTCGAGCCCCGCCTCGACCTGGAAGCCCGCCGTCGCGGCGCCCCACATGAAGCCGCTCGGGAACGAGACCGACTTCGGCAGCGGCGGCATCATGCTCGAGCTCGACGAGCTCGTCCCGCTGCCCGAACTCGCCGCGCTGCTCGACGCGTCGGCGCTCGTGGTCGACGTCGCGTTCGACGCGCTGTCGCCCCCGCACCCGATCGACGTCGCCCCGGCCACGACGACGGAGAGCGAGAGCGCGCCGAGCTTCGACCGGGTCGTCCACATGGTCCGCAGCACACGAGATGCCGTCGCCGCCGTCAAGCGCGCGCTTGACGCGCGGCGCACCCGCCTTCTACGTCACGCGCGAACGGAGGCCGAGATGGGTCTGCTCGAGGGCAAGGTCGCGATCGTCACGGGCGCGGGCAACGGCATCGGCCGCGCGGAGGCCATGCTCTTCGCGAAGGAGGGCGCGAGCGTCGTCGTCAACGACGTCGGCGGCGCGCGCGACGGCACCGGCTCCGGCGAGTCGCCCGCGGCGCAGGTCGTCGCCGAGATCGTCGCCGCCGGCGGCAAGGCGGTCGCGAGCTTCGACACCGTGGCGACGGTCGAGGGGGCGCGCCGCATCGTCGACGCCGCCGTCACGGCGTTTGGCCGCGTCGACGTGCTCGTCAACAACGCCGGGATCCTCCGCGACAAGTCCCTCCTCAAGATGGACGAGGCGATGTGGGACTCCGTGATCGCCGTCCACCTCAAGGGCACGTTCCTCTGCTCGCAGGCTGCCGCCAAGCAGATGATCGCGCAGGGCGGCGGCGGTCGCATCGTCAACACGACGAGCGTCAGCGGCATGATGGGCAACTTCGGCCAGGCGAACTACGCCGCGGCGAAGGCGGGCATCTACGGGCTCACGCGCACCTGCGCCATCGAGCTCCAGAAGCACCGCGTCACCGTCAACGCGATCGCGCCGATCGCGAAGACCCGCCTCACGGAGGACCTGCCCATGTTCCAGCAAGGCATGGACACGCTCACGCCCGAGCACGTCGCGCCCGCCGCGCTGTTCCTCGCGAGCGACCTCGCCGGCGACAAGACCGGCCACGTGCTCGCGGTCGCCGGCGCTCAGATGTACGCGTACAAAGTCGTGCAGACGGCCGGCAAATTCAAGGACGAGGACGCCCCGTGGACCGCCCAGGAGATCGCCGACAACTGGGAGTCGATCGTCAAATGACCGCGCCGTTCGCGGGGACGCGGCTCATCCGAGCAGGGTTCGCGCTGGCTGGTGGGGTGGTGGGGTGGTAGGGTCATTCGTCGCGCGGGGCTGTTTGCCCGGGCGGTGAGCCCGCGAAGCCGGGCGCGGGCGGTTCTCGGCAGTCGAGAGGCACCGATCGGATGGCGCGCGAAGTCCAAATCCCGCTCGTGTTGTGGATCAGCGCCGCGCTGGTGTTCCACTTCATCGGCGGTGAGGGCACGCTCGAGGTCGCGAAGACGGCGCTCGACAGGCGCGATCTGCGCGAGCTCGTGAAGATCGAGCGCAGCGAGCTCCGCCCTGCCGACACGACGTTCGAGGTGACCGCGCTCGACGCTCAGCCGACGACCTCCGTCACCCAGGCCGAGGCGCCCGACAAGGAGTCCGACGCGACCGACGACAAGGCCGACCCGGACGCGGACGCGAAGCCCAAGCCGACGCAGAAGCAACCCGAGGCGAAGCCGAAGGACAAGGACGAAGCGAAGGCCGAGGCGCCCAAGCCCGAGGAGAAGAAGCCGGAGCCGATCGCGATCCCGCTCCCCCTCGCGCCCGCGCCGCCGCCGCCGCCGATGCGCCCCGACGGACGCATCGCCGTGCAGCAGCACGTCCAGAAGAACCAGCCCGACAACAAGACCGCGCAGCGCATCGCCGACGACGCGAACACCGTCGCCGAAGAGACGATGGCGAAGATCCGCTCGCACGATCAAGACATGGAGAACCCGAGCCCCGGCAGCCAAAAGGCGATGGGGCCGAAGGAGAACGTCGGCAACAGCGACAAGGACAAAGAGGCCCACAGCGAGGACCGCAAGGGCCGCGACGACAAGGCCCCGGGCGAGGCGGCGCGGGCGAGCACGAGCGGCACGCACTCGACGCCGGCGCACGACGGCCCGAAGAACGCGCCGCCAGCGAGCGTCGCGCCCGGCGTCGCCGGGCCGAAGGGCAACTCGGCCAAGCCGGGCGACCCGCTGCAGGCAGTCCCACGCACGTCCCCCGGTGGCGCCGGGCCGACCTCGCCCGAGATGGCGACCGCCGACCGCGGCTGGCGCGCCGACCCCGCCGCGCCGGGCGGCGACGGATCGAGCGCGCGCGCCGGCCGCCGCGATCGATGTCCGTCGGGCCTGCCGCGCGAGAACGGGAGGTGTCCCCCGTTCAACGTGCCGATCCACGTCGGATCGATCGGCCTCGGCGGCACGGGCACGCCGGGCGGGCCGAACACGAACCTGAACCAGGCCGGCGTCGTCGCAGCCGTCGGCGACGAGAAGCTCCGCCAAGAGCGCGAGGCCGACGGCGCCTCCCGCCGCGGCGAGCATGCAGGCCGCGCCCTCGCTGGCTACGACTTCAAGAAGTACAGGGCGGCGATCGAGAACTACGACCCCAGCGTGAAGCCCGGCGATCGCACGTCGCTCAACGCGGCCGCCGTGCCCTTCGCCGGCTACGTGAACCAGATCCACAACAAGATCCACCCGTTCTTCGCCGAGCGCGAGCTCGACGCCATGGATCGCACCGGCGACAAGGGCGTCGCCGATCAGAACATGTACGCCGTCGCCGAGATCGTCCTGAACCCCGAGAACGGGCGCATCGTCCGGCGCGGCATCGTCAAGAGCAGCGGCTCGACGATGTACGACATCGTCGTCCTCAAATCGATCGACTCCTCGGCGCCGTACGGCAAGGCGCCCGACATCATCGTCTCGCCCGACGGCAAGGTGTACCTGCACTGGGAGTTCCACCGGAACCGCGAGGACGCGTGCACGACGCGCAACGCGTACCCGATCATGAAGCGGGCGACGGCGACGCCCGCCGCGCCCAAGCCCTCGGGGACGACGGCGCCCAAGCCGCCGCCGAAGAACAGCGACGATCGCACCCCCGGGCCGATGCGCCCGCTGCGCGAGTAACGCGAGATGCGTCGAGCGCGGCGCCCCGGGTGGGCCCGGCTGGTGTAATGAGCGCGCCCACGATGCACCGCGACGACGCCGCGCCCGAGCCGGACGCCGATGACGGCGACTCCGCTGCGGCCGATCGCGATCCCGCGGCCGCCGAGCCGCGGCGCGACTCGGCCGAGGGCGCCCGGCCCTCGTTCGCGGCCGCGCGTGGGATCGCCGCGCTGAAGCTCGTCGATCGCGCGGCGCTCGGCGTCCTCGTCGCGCTCGTGCTCGGGCGCGCGATCACGCCGCAGCTCCGCGGGCTGGTCGTCGGCACCGACGCGATCGTCGTGTGGGTCGAGCGGATCGGCGCGTTCTACACCCAGCTCGCCGCGATGGGCGTCGAGGTGATCGCCATCGCGGCGACGCTCGCGTTCGCCGTGGCGTCCGTGCGCGCGTCGCTCCGGGCGGTCGGCGTCGCCGCGTGCGCGTGCGTCGTGCTCCTCACGCTGTCGTCGAGCGTGCAGCCGATCCCGCAGTCGGCCGCGCTCGTCGCCGCCGGCCTGGCGGCGGCCGTCGCGGTCGGCGGCGCCGTCGCCGCGCACGCGACCCCTTACACGCGGGGCGCGGCCCGCGCCGTCCTCGCCGCCGCGATCGCGGCGGCCGCGAGGGCAGGGGCGATCGCGCTCGCGCTCCGCGGGCCGAGCTGGTCCACCGCGTCGCGCGTGCTCGCCACCGTCGCGCTCGTCGTCGAGGTCGCCGCGCTGCTCGCCGCGCTCGCCGCGTCGTCGCGCAGGCCCGTCGCGCCCGCCGATCGCGAGAGCGGACCGCAGGCGCTCGTCGATCCGCTGCTCGTCCTCGTGCTCGGCCTCGCGCTCCTCGGCGTGCGCGGCGCGCTCCAGGATCCCGGCGACGTCGGCGCGTTCGGCGAGCTCGTGCGCCGCGCCGCGGCCGTGCTGACGTCGCACCCGCTCGCGTACGGTCCGTTCGTCTTCGGCGTGTTCGTCGGCATCACGGCGCCGCTCTTCGCGGCGCTGGCGCTCGCGCGGCGGCGCCTCGGGAAGCCGCCCGCCGCCGCCGGGGCCATCGCGCTCGCGCTGCTCGCCGCGTCGACGCCGGAGGTGCCGCTCGCGTCGGTGTCGCTCGTCGTCGCCGGCCTCGCGCTCGTGCTCGTGAGCCGCGATCCGCAGGCCCTTTGGCGCGCGCTCGAGGCAGGCGGCGCCTCCACCGGGCCGGCTCCGGAGGCGCGTGCGTCCGCGTCGTCCCGGGGCTCGAGCGACCGCGCGACGGGTTGACGCACCCGGCCTCGTTCACTAGACCGTCGCCTCGGACGCGCGCAGCCGCACACGTTTCCGCCGCGTATCCGCACGCGATTTCGATGGGGTCGCGAGCGGCCCCAAACCCCGAACGCCCGCTCGCCCCCTCGCGAGCGCGCGCGCCGTCGCCACCAGGAGAACCCGCATGGTCCGCAAAGTCGCTTCGCTCGTCGCCTTCTCGCTCGCCGCGCTCACGCTCGTGGGCTGCCCCGACGACAGCGACGCGCCGTCGAAGAAGCACGGCGCCAAGAAGGAGAACGCCGCCAAGAAGCACGAGCCCGCGAAGGCCGAGGCGAGCGCCGAGGCGAAGGCGGCGAAGCCCGCCGGCGGCGAGGGCAAGTTCGGCACGGCGAAGATCACCGGCGTCGTCGATTTCACCGGCACTCCGCCCGAGATGAAGGTCCCCGCCGCGCGGAAGAACGCCGAGTTCTGCAAGGACAAGGAGGTCAAGTACAACGCCGTCATCGTCAACAACGGCAAGCTGCAAGACGTCCTCGTCCGCATCGTGAACGGCGGCGTAAAGGGCACCTGGCCGACCAAGGCGGGCGAGATCGAGCAGAAGGACTGCATGTACGCGCCCCGCATGCAGGGCGTCGTCACCGGCAGCGACCTGACGATCAAGAACACCGACGGCACGATGCACAACGTGCACACCTACAAGGCGACCGAGGCCTGGTTCAACCAGGGCCAGCCGAAGGGCTCCGACGCGATCAAGAAGGAGATGCCCGACGACGGCATGGTCGTGAAGTTCACGTGCGACGTGCACCCGTGGATGCACGGCTTCGTCGTCGTGACCGACCACCCGTTCTTTGCCGTGAGCAAGGCGGACGGCACCTTCGAAATCGACAAGGTCCCCGCCGGCGACTACGACATGGAGGCCTGGCACAGCGAGTTCGGCCTGAAGAAGGGCCACGTGAAGGTCGAGGACGGCAAGACCGCGGAGATCAAGTTCACGTACGACGGCAAGGAGCCCGAGCCCGCCGAGAACAAGGACGAGCTCAAGGGCCTGTTCTGATCGAGCCGCCGCTCGAAGGGCGCCTGGCCGCGAGCCTGGCGCCCCTCGCGGCCAGCGACCCATGCTTCACCGCTTCGCCCAGCTGACCGCGATCGCGACGTACGTGCTCCTGCTCGTGGGCGGCCTCGTCCACGGCACCGGCTCGAGCCTCGCGTGCCCGGACTGGCCGCTCTGCCACGGACAGGTGTTCCCGGCGATGGAGCACGGCGTCGAGTACGAGCACTCTCACCGCCTCGTCGCCGCGGCCGTGAGCGTGCTCACCGTCGCGCTCGCGGTGTGGCTCTTCGTCGACAAGCGCGATCGCTCGCTCCGCCCGCTCGCCGTCGCCGCGCCGCTCATGGTGTTCGCGCAGGCGCTCCTCGGCGGGCTCACCGTGATCTTCAAGCTGCCGCGCTTCATCACGCTGAGCCACCTCACGCTGTCGATGTGCTTCTTCTCGGTGACCGTCGTCGTCGCCCTGCGCACGCGCGAGTCGCCGCCGACGATGCCCCGGGCCGACCGCGGAACGCGCACGATCGTCGGCGCGGCGGCGGCGTCGGTGCTCGGCCAAATCTTGCTCGGCGGCTTCGTCCGTCACTCGATGGCGGGGCTCGCGTGCCTCACGTTCCCGCTCTGCTTCGGCCACGTGTGGCCGCCCGAGAGCACGAGCTCCGGGAGCGAGCGCCTCCACATGCTCCACCGCTTCGGCGCCGTGCTCGTCGCCGCGATGGTCGTGTGGGCCGCCGTGCGCGTCCTCCGGCACCTGCGGGACGGCGCGGGCGACGCGCGGTCGGCCCGGCGGCTCGCGAAGGCGCTGCCGGCGATCGTGCTCGTGCAGATCACGCTCGGCGTCTTGAGCGTCACGACGCTCTTGCACCTGCCCGTCGTCGAGACGCACCTCGCCGTCGGCGCGCTGCTCCTCGGCACGCTCGTCGCGCTGTGGACGCGGCTCGGCGCGTACGCGGCGCTGCCCGTCGTGACGGAGGGCGCGGCTTCGCCGGCTGCGTCGGTGCCCGCTTGACGACGGACGCGCCCGCCGTCGTCGCGCCGGGCAGCGCGCCCGCGTCGCGCGGCGCGCTCGGCTTCGCGCGGGATCTCGTGGCGCTGTCGAAGCCGCGGGTCACCGCGCTCGTCATCGTGACCGAGGTCGGGGCGATGGGCCTCGCGCTGCGCGGCGGTCACACCGCGCCGACGTCGCGCCTCGTGCTCGCCGTCGTCGGCGTCGTGCTCGTCGTCGCAGGCGCGAGCGTGCTCAACATGTTCCTCGAGCGCGACAGCGACCGCCTCATGGATCGCACCCGCGGACGCCCGCTGCCGGCGGGGCGCGTGTCGCCGCAGGTCGCCCTCGCGTTCGGGGTCTTGCTCTCCGCGATCGCGGTGCCGATGCTCACGTTCGGCGTCAACGCGGTCACGGGCCTCCTCGCGGCGCTCGCGCTCGTGATCTACGTCCTCGTGTACACGCCGATGAAGCGGCGCACGACGGCGGCGCTCGTCGTCGGTGCGCTGCCGGGCGCCGCGCCGCCGCTGCTCGGCTGGACCAGCGTCACCGGCCGCGTCGACGCGGCGGGTCTGCTCTTGTTCGGCATCTTGTTCGCCTGGCAGATCCCGCATTTTCTCGCGATCGCCACGTTCCGTCGCGCCGACTACGCGCGCGCCGGCCTCAAGGTCCTGCCCGTCGAGCGCGGCGACGCGGTGACGCGCAGGCACATCGTCGCGTGGCTCGCGCTGCTGCTCGCCGTCTCGCTCGCGCTCGTCCCGCTCGGCGTCGGCGGCGCGCTGTACCTCGTCGCGGCGGCGACGCTCGGCGCCGGCCTGCTCGCGATCGGCGCGTGGGGCCTGCGCCCGTCGTCCGGCGACCGCTGGGCGCGTCAGCTGTTCGTCGCCACCCTCGTCTACTTGACGATGCTCTTCGCGGCGCTCGTCGTCAGCCCGTGATCGCTTCGGCTCCGCGCCGAGGCCCCTGAATCGCGCGGAGGCTGGCGTCCTGCGCCGCGCGGTCCTAAGAAGGGCCCGACCGTGAAGGCTCCCCCGCGTTGGTTCTGGGTCGCCTTCGCCGTCGTGATGCTCGCGGTCCCGATCATCGGGCTCGCCCTCGAGCTCCGAGCCAAGCCGTGACCCACACGAAACAGTCGCAAGCCGAGGAGCCGCCGCCGAGCGCCACCCGCGCGGGCGGCGTGGCCGCGGTCGCCGCTTACGGGCGCGCGCTCCGCGACCTCGTCGGGAGGCCTGCGTTCTGGGTCATCGCGCTCGGGCTCGCCTTCCTGATCCCGCTCGGCCGCGCGATCGCGCACTCGGGCCCCCTCCCGCCGCCGCCCGCGATGTCGATGCCGCTGCCGGCGTTCCGCCTCACGGATCAGCACGGCCGGCCGTACGGCTCGGAGGAGCTCCGCGGCCGCGTGTGGGTCGCCGACTTCATCTTCACGAGCTGCCCGACCGCGTGCCCCAAGCTCACGAAGCGCATGCAGGAGGTGCAGCACCGCTCGCGAAACCTCGGCGACGCGTTCCACCTCGTGAGCTTCACCGTCGATCCCGAGAACGACACGCCCGAGCGCCTCGCCGCCTACGCGACGCGAAACCACGCCTCGACGCGCTGGGCCTTCCTCACGGGCTCGAACGCCGACGTCGAGGCGACCGTCGTCAAGGGCTTCAAGATCGCGATGGGCAAGGAGCCCGCGTCCGCCGACGGCAACATCATGTCGATCTTCCACGGCGAAAAGCTCGTCTTGGTCGACGCGCGCGGCAACATCCGCGGCTACTACGACGCGACCGACGACGGGCTCGACGACCTCATGCGTGACACGGGTCGAATCGTGAACTCGCCCTGACGGTCTCTGGCGGCGCCGTGGCGTCGCGCGCCGTCCGCGGCCCAGCGCGAACGCACAAGCGAAAAAGCTGCGCGCCCCGAACGCCTTAACGGAGTTGACGGGAGCTCCCGCTCCCGAATAAAACCCTTGCCGCGCGCGGCCGCATGCGCGCGATTCGCGCCGCAATGCGAGCGAAAGGGACCCTCGACGGATGAGCGCAGCGGACCACGCCGACCACCACCACGGCCCGATCGATTGGCCGGCCGACGCGCAGTACGGCCAAGCGTCGGCGGGCAAGATCGGGATGTGGGTCTTCCTGCTGTCGGACGCCTTCTCGTTCGGCGGCCTCCTGCTCGCGTACGGCATCCTGCGCGGCGGCACGAAGGGCGAGTGGGGCCCGAGCCCGTCGCTGCACGAGCCGCACCTCGGCATCAACTTCACCGCGCTCCTCACGTTCCTGCTCATCTGCTCGAGCGTGACCATGGTCCTCGCCCACGCGGCCGCGACCGAGGGCGATCGCGCGAAGACGGTGCGCTACCTCGGCCTCACGGTGCTCGGCGGCGTGCTGTTCCTCTGCGGCCAGTACCAGGAGTACTTCGGGATCTGGAGTGAGGGCCTCACGCACGAGGGCTTGCACTTCGGCGCGAGCGCGTACGCGACCACGTTCTTCCTGATCACGAGCTTTCACGGCTTGCACGTGACCGCCGGCGTGATCTACCTCACCATCATGACGATCCGCACGTCGATGGGGAAGTACGACGGCGGCGGCGCCAACGCGAACCACATCGAGATCCTGGGCCTCTTCTGGCACTTCGTCGATCTCGTGTGGATCCTCGTCTTCACCCTCATTTACCTGCTCTGAGGCACGCGATGGCGACCAAGGCAGCGACCAAGGCGGCGCCCCACGACGACGCCGATCACGACGACTCCGCCGGCGCCGGCGGTGATCACGGCGACCCGCACGGGCACGGCGACGCGCACGCAGGCGCGCACCACGCGCCGAACCGGCGCGAATACATCATCATGTTCTTCGTCCTCGCGGTGCTCACCGCGCTCGAGGTCGGGCTCGGCATCATGCTGTCGAAGGTGCCGTACGGAGGGCCGAAGCTCGGCCTCCGCATCGGCCTCATCGGCCTCGCCCTGACGAAGGCCGGGTGCGTCGGCATGTACTTCATGCACCTCAAGCACGAGACGAAGGTGCTGCGCCTCACGGTGATGCTGCCGTTCCTCGCGCCGACGCTCTACGCGTTCGTCCTCATCAGCGAGGCCGTGTGGAGGATGACGCGGTGGTAAGCCGGGTGATGCCGCGCGCGGCCGCGCTCCTCGCCGCGCTCTTCGTCCTCACCGCGCCCCTCGTCGCCGAGGCGTGCCCGTACTGCGCGGGTCGCAGCGTGGCGATGCCGGTCGCGCGCGCGTTCGTGCTCGGCGCGTTCGTGCTGTTCCCGTACGCCGTCGTGTACGCCGTCGTCCGCTTCATCAAGAACGCGGACCCGTCGCGCGCGTCGCTCGCGCCGCTCACGACGAAGCCCGAAGATCACGCCGCGCGGTCCGCCGCGCCCGACGGAGAGCCCTGATGGTCGATCTCGGAAAGCGCGCGCTCGCCCTCTCGGCGGGCGCGACGGTGCTGCTCACGTCGCTCGCGTCGTTCGCGTCGCCGGTGCCCGAGTCGGGCCTCGGGATGCCTCGCGACATGTCGGTCGAGGGGCACCGCATCGACTGGCTCATCCACGTCACGATGGCGTTCGTCACGCTGCTGTTCGTCGTCATGTGCGTCTGGATCGCGCTCGCGATCGTGAAGCACCGCGACGGTCAGGGCCACAAGGCGGAGTACGACCACGGCGACGCGAAGCACCAGATCCGCTTCGCCGCCGGGCTCTCGGCGCTCATCTTCTTCGTCGTCGACGGCAACCTCTGGGTCAACTCGACGATGGACGTGAACGGCATGCCCGGCTCGCCGTTCCCCGGCTTCTGGGGCTTCGACAAGGTCGAGAAGATGCCCGGCGTCATCCGCATCGAGATCAACGGGCACCAGTGGGCGTGGGACGCCCGCTACGCCGGACCGGACGGCAAGTTCAACACGAAGGACGACATCGTCACGTTGAACGACATCCGGGTCCCCGTGAACACGCCGGTCCTGCTCGAGCTCGCCTCGGCCGACGTCATCCACTCGTTCTACCTGCCGAACTTCCGCGTGAAGCAAGACGCGATGCCCGGCATGGTCAACCGCATGTGGTTCGAGGCGCGCGAGGCCGGCGAGTTCGACATCGCGTGCGCGCAGCACTGCGGCACGAACCACTACAAGATGAAGGCGCTCCTCACCGTGCTGCCCAAGGACGAGTACGAGGACTGGGCCAAGCGGTCGTCGGCGAACGGCGTCCGCGGCTGGAACGCCGACGACGAAGGCGCGCACTGGGGCTGGGACTGGAAGCTCGACTGAGGCACATGGAACTCCAAGCAATCCACCCCGACCCGACCTCCTTCTTCCGGAAGTACATCTGGTCGACGGACCACAAGGTCATCGCGAAGCAGTTCATCTGGGCGGGCTTCGTGTTCCTCGCCATCGGCGGCCTCCTCGCGATGGCCATCCGGTGGCAGTGGGCCTACCCGATGAAGGAGGTGCCCGCGGTCGGCAAGCTGCTCTTGCCGCGCTCGGGCGGCATCATCACGCCGGCGTCGTACGCGACCATCTTCACGATGCACGGCCTGATCATGATCTTCTTCGCGATCACGCCGCTGCTCATCGGCGCGTTCGGGAACTTCTGCATCCCGCTCATGATCGGCGCGCGCGACATGGCGTTCCCGCTGCTCAACACGATGAGCTTCTGGGTCTTCGCGACGTCGCAGGTCATGGTGCTCGTGTCGTTCTTCATGCAGCTCGGCTCCGCCGCTGCTGGGTGGACGACATACGCGCCCTTGTCGACGAACGTCGGCACCCCGGGCAACGGTCAGACGATCGTCGTGGCGGCGCTCTTCGTGACCGGCATCGCGACCATCATGGGCGGCGTCAACTACGTCACCACCGTGATCCGCTTCCGCGCGCCCGGCATGACGTGGATGCGCATGCCGCTCACGGTGTGGGGCCTCTGGCTCACCGCGATCCTCAACGTCCTGTTCGTGCCCGTGCTCGGCTCGGCGGGTCTGCTCCTCATCTTCGATCGCACGTTCGGCACGCAGTTCTACGTGACCGGCGCCGCGGGCGGCAAGGGCGACCCGATCCTCTTCCAGCACCTGTTCTGGATCTTCGGCCACCCAGAGGTCTACATCCTCATCTTGCCGGCGTGGGGCATCGTCAGCGACCTGATGAGCTTCTTCGCGCGCAAGCCCGCCTATTGGTACAAGGGCAGCGTCTTCGCGATGATCGCCGTCACGGTGCTCTCCGCGGTCGTTTACGGACATCACATGTTCGTGACGGGCATGAGCCCGATGCTCGGCCAGGGCTTCATGCTCCTCACGCTGTTCATCAGCGTCCCGGCCGAGGTGCTCTTCCTCAACTGGCTGCACACGATCTGGAAGGGCAACATCCGCCTTCCCACGCCGATGCTGTTCGCGCTCGGCGTGGTGTTCGTCTTCGGCCTCGGCGGCCTGACGGGCATCTTCCTCGGCACGATCTCGACCGATCTCTACCTCCACGACACGATGTTCGTGGTCGGCCACTTCCACTACACGATGGCCGCCGCCTCGTTCCTCGCGACCTTCGCGGGCCTGTATTTCTGGTTCCCGAAGATGTTCGGGCGGATGCTGGACGAGCGCCTCGGCAAGGCGCACTTCTGGTTCAGCATCATCTTCATCACGCTCGTCTTCGGCGGGCAGATGGTCGTCGGCTACTGCGGCCAGCAGCGCCGCCTCTACGACCCGTACCAGTACACGTTCCTCGAGCACCTTCACTTCGCGAACAAGATCACGAGCCACGCGGCCTTCGTGCTCGGCGTGAGCCAGCTGCTCTTCGTCGTGAACTTCTTCCGCAGCATGTTCGCGGGCAAGAAGGCGTCGATGAACCCGTGGAACATCGGCACGCTCGAGTGGGAGATCCCGTCGCCGCCGCCGCACCACAACTTCGACGTCATCCCGACCGTCATCCGCGGGCCGCACGAGTACGCGAACCCTGACGCGGAGCGCCTGCTCGGCCGTGACTGGCTGAGCCAGACCGAGATCCTGCCCGAAGCCGACGCGAGCGCCGCCGCCGCCGAGCCGGACGCAGCGGAGTGACGTCGGTGGCGAAGGTCGCCCTTCTCAAGCCCCGCGCGCAGGAGGAGTTCACCTCGTCCCTCGGGATGATCGTGTTCCTCGCGTCGTGGGCGATGATGTTCTGCGGCCTCTTCTTCGCCTACGGCTATACGCGGACGCGCTCGCCGATCTGGCCGCCGCCGGGCCTGCCGGAGCTCCCGCTCCTCTTGCCCGCGGTGAACACGGTCGTCCTCGTCGTGTCGAGCTTCACGTTCGCGAAGGCGCTCCAGCTGCTTCGGCGCGGCCTGCGCGCGCAGTCGCTCTACGCCGTCGGCGTGACGCTCGCGCTCGGCGTCGTCTTCCTCGCGCTGCAGGTCGTCGTGTGGCGGTCGCTCGTCGCCGCGGGCCTCACCGTGCGAACGGGCGGCTCGTACGGCTCGATCTTCTACGCGCTCACCGTGTTCCACGCGCTCCACGTCGCCGTGGGGCTCGGCATCCTGCTCTGGGTGCTCGCGCGCACGTTGCAAGGCAAGTACACGGAGCACAACACGATCGGCGTTCGCCTGTGCGCGATGTACTGGCACTTCGTCGACGTCGTGTGGGTGCTCATGTTCCTCACGCTGTACGTCCTTTGAGGCATCTTCGATGAACTCGCCGCACAAGCCCGACTCCGCGGGCAAGGGTCAAGGCCGGCTCGCCGGCGCGCTCCTCACGTTCGCGCTCGCGGGCGCGTCGATCGCGAGCGCGTCGTGCCAGCCCAACGTGACGTTCACCGAGGGCCGCACCTACGCCGGCGGCCGCGAGGTCACGGGCAAGGAGCTGACCCAGGGGCACGACGCGTACATGCTCTATTGCTACGCGTGCCACGGCGAGAAGGGCGACGGGCACGGTCCCTCGTCCTACGGCCTGCGCCCGCAGCCGCGCGACTTCACGAAGGGCATCTTCAAGTTCGCGCGCATGCGCTCGAGCGACGACGTGCCCAACGACGAAGACCTCATGCGCATCGTGCAGGGCGGCCTGCACGGCACCGCGATGCTCGCGTGGGACATCCCCGACGCGGAGCTCGATCTCATCCTGCAGTACGTGAAGACCTTCAACCAGGCAGCCTCCGCCGCCGACGAGTCGCACCACCTCGTCGACCGCTGGGCCGACAAGACGAAGAGCGGCAAGCCCCGCAAGGTGCTCGAAGAGTTCGACGCTTCGCAGTCGCCGGATCCGTGGACCGACGAGCAGGCCGCGATCGAGTCGGGGCGCGACCTCTATCACTTCCGCGCCCAGTGCGCGACGTGCCACCCGTCGTACGGCACGAAGCAGGAGCTCTTCGCGTGGTCGACCGCCGCGGCGAAGAAGGATCCGGCGAGGTTCAAGGCTGTCGGCGGCTTCCGCGACGACATGTACGGCTCCGTCGCGAAGGACTCGCCCGATTACTCGACCGAGATCATGGGCACGGACGGCAAGATGAAGCTCACGCCGGCGCGCCTCATGCCGCCGGACTTCGCGTTCTCGCCGCTGCGGAGCATCCGCGAGGGCAGCGAGCTCGTCGACATCTTCCGCCTCGTCTCGTACGGCGTGTACCCGATCATGCCGTCGTGGAAGGGCGCCGGGCTCGACGACAAAGACATCTGGGCCATCGCGCACTACATCCGCTCGCTCCAGCGCATGAAGGAAGAGGCCTCGCCCGAGCTCACCGCGATGCGCAAGCGCTTCGCCGAGCAGCCGCCGTTCCAGATCCCGCAGGAGCCCGAGAAGAAGGCCGACGCGGCGCCCGCAGCAGGTGACGCGGCCGCTCCGGCCGCCGCGCCCACGGGCGAGAAGAACGACGCGCCGCCGGCAGCGGCCGGCGACAAGAAGGAAGGCGCTCCGGCCGAGCCCGCGAAGCGCTGACGCTGGCGACCCCCGGCCGCGGAGTCGCTCGAGGGCCGCGGCGCCCGCTACGAGGCGAGGCCGAGCCGCTTGATCATCTTCTGGAGCCCGAAGCGCGACAGGCCGAGCAGCTTGGCCGCGTGCGTCTGGTTGCCCTTCGTGCGCTCGAGCGCCTCGCGGACGAGCGACGCCTCGAGCGCATCGATGCGGCCGCGCATGTCGAGCCCGAACTCGCGCGGGCCCGGCGGCGCGCCGGCGACCTCCGGCGAGAGGTGCTCCGCGCCGATGACGCCGTCTGACAGCACGAGCGCGCGGCGCACCTCGTTCTCGAGCTGTCGCACGTTGCCCGGCCACGCGAACGCAGAGAGGCGATCCATCGCCGCGGGGGTGACACGCGTCTTGTCGCCGCCGTGCTTGCCCAAGAAGTGCGAGACGAGCCGAGGCACGTCGTCGGCGCGCTCGGAGAGCGGCGGGATGCGCAGCGGGATCACGCTGAGCCGGTAGTAGAGATCCTCGCGGAACGTGCGCGCGCGCACCATCGACTCGAGGTCGCGGTGCGTCGCGGCGACGACGCGCACGTCGACCTTGCGGCTGCGC
>DASYCF010001291.1:0-7343 GCA_036500365.1 Byssovorax sp. | reverse complement strand
CGACGATGCACCCGCGCTGCGGGACGACGTTCCTCGTCATGATCGCGCTCGTGTCGATCCTCGCGTTCACGGCGCTCGGCGCGGTCGCGCCGCTCGTGCTCCCCCCCTCGTTCTTCGCGGGGTCCGCTGGCGCGGCCCCGTGGGGCGGACGCGCCGTGCAAGGCGTCGTCTTCTTCGCGCTCAAGCTCCCGTTCTTGCCGGTCATCGCCGCGGTCACGTACGAGATCCAGCGCATCTTCGCGAAGTACTGCACCACGGGGCCGCTCCGCGCGCTCCTCTGGCCGGGCTTCCTCGTCCAGAAGATCACGACGATCGAGCCCGACGACGCCCAGCTCGAGGTCGCGATGGCCTCGCTCAAGGCGACGCTCTGGCGCGAGGCGGCCGTCGGCGCGCCGGCGCCTGCCGATCGCACGTTCGACTCGTACGACACGCTGCTCGCCGACCCGGGCTACGCCGCCGCGGCGTCCTGAGCGGCGCGGCTCGGCTATCCTTCGCGCGTCATGTTGCCGACGGAGAAGCTCGAGGCGCTCGTGCGGCGCCACGAAGAGCTCGAGCACCTGCTCTGCTCGCAGGCCGTGCTGTCGGACCCGAACAAGCTCCAGAAGCTCAACAAGGAGCGCAGCGAGCTCGAGCCCGTGGTCACGGCGTTCGGCGCGCTGAAGAAGAGCACGAAGGGCTTGAAGGACGCCGAGGAGCTCCTCGCCGACCCCGATTTCAAGGACGAAGCGGCCGACGAGATCGCGAAGCTCGCCGCCGCGATCCCGAAGCTCGAGGCCGACATCGAGTTCCTGCTGTTGCCCAAGGATCCGAACGACGAGCGCAACGTCGTGCTCGAGATCCGGAGCGGCGAGGGCGGCGAAGAGGCCGCGCTCTTCGCGGCGGACCTGTTCCGCATGATCTCCCGCTACGCCGAGGGCAAGCGCTGGAAGATCGAGATCCTGAGCTCGAGCGACGCGGCGGCCGGCGGCCTGAAAGAGGTCATCGCGCTCGTCAGCGGCCAGGCCGTCTTCTCGCACCTCCGCTACGAGAGCGGCGTGCACCGCGTGCAGCGCGTCCCCGCGACCGAGGCGCAGGGCCGCATCCACACGTCGACCGCGACCGTCGCCGTCATGCCCGAGGCCGACGACGTCGAGGTGAACATCGACGACAAAGACCTCGAGATCTCGATCGCGGCGTCCGGCGGCCCGGGCGGCCAGGGCGTGAACACGACGAACAGCGCCGTGCAGATCCGCCACAAGCCGACCGGCCTCATCGTCAAGTGCCAGGACGAGCGATCCCAGCTCAAGAACTAGGCGAAGGCGATGAAGGTCTTGAGGAGCCGCCTCCTCGAGATCGAGCAGCAGCGGCACGACGACGCGCTCTCGGCCGAGCGCAAGAACATGGTCGGCTCGGCCGATCGCGCGCAGAAGATCCGCACGTACAACTACCCGCAGAACCGTGTGACCGATCACCGCATCGGCCTCACGCTTCACAAGCTCGACAAGATCGTCGGCGGCGATATCGAGGAGCTGGTCTCGGCGCTGCGCACGCACCGCCAGGCCGAGCTCCTGAAGCAGGGTGCGACGTGAGCGCGAGCGCCGCAGCGACGACGGCGCGCTCGCCCGACTGCGAGGGTCTGCTCGCGGCGCTCGTGCTCGACCCGTCGACCTACTCGCGCAATCGCTTCTTCGAGCTCTACAAGGACCCGGCGGTGCGGCGGGCGCGGCGGCGAGCGGCGATGCTCCGGAGCGTGCTCCGACACCTCGGCGAGCACGGAAGGAGCGGCGCGCGCGTCGCGATCGCCCACGGCGACGACGGCGGGGCCGAGCTGACGTACACCGTCGAGTCGCTCGGCCTTCGGCGAACGCTGCGCCTCGACCCGCTCGAGCTCGCGCTCCTCCGCGTCGGCCTCGGGCGCGCCGGCGAGCGCGGCTTCGCCGACCTCGGCGTCGACGAGGCGACGAGCGCGCGCGTGAACTCGGCCCTCGAGCGCCTCGCCCCGCGCTGAAGCGGGCTTCCGGTCTCGCCAGTTCCACCGCGCGCCGGACCGGCTCGCGGCCGCGGGGGGCGTGGGTTAAGGAGGCGCGCATGTGCCTCTTCTGCAAGATCGCGTCGAAGGAGATCCCGTCGAAGGTCGTGTTCGAGGACGACGAGCTGTTCGCGTTTCACGACGTCAACCCGGGCGCGCCGACGCACGTGCTCGTGGTGCCGAAGCGGCACGTCGTCGGGATCGGGCACGTCGAGGCCGAGGACGGCGCGCTGCTCGGCAAGCTGCTGCTGGCGGCGCGGCGCGTGGCCGAGGCGACCGGCATCGCCGACGGCGGCTACCGCGTCGTCTTCAACAACGGCCCGAACGCGGGGCAGAGCGTGTTTCACCTGCACATGCACGTGCTCGGCGGGCGCGCGCTCGCGTGGCCGCCCGGCTGAGAGGCTTCATCGCCGCTACAGCGTGGCGCGCAGGGCGCCGCCGTCGAACACCCAGAGCTCACCCGGCTTGCCGTGAAACCACGTCTCGTTCGACGTGAGCGGCGTCGTGGCGATCACGGCGACGCGATCGCGCGGCGTCGTCACGGTCGAGAAATCGATGCGCACGTCGTCGTCGGACAGCTCGGCGAGGCCGAAGGGCGCCTTGCGCACGATGTGACAGAGCTTCGTCGCGCAGCGCGCATAGAGGTGGCGCCCGTCGCCGAGCAGGAAGTTGAACGTGCCGTCGCGCCCGACGTCGGCCGCGATCGAGGCGACCGCGTGCCAGAGCTCGCTCGGCTTCGACGGGTAGGCCTTGAAGCGGCGCGCGAGGCGGCCGAGCAGCACGCAGAACGCGTACTCGCTGTCCGTGTCGCCGATGGGCTCGTAGCGACCGAGGGCGTGGCGCCGAACCCGCCGCAGCGTGCCGTTGTGCGCGAACACCCAGTGGCGACCCCAGAGCTCGCGCACGAACGGGTGCGTGTTCGCGAGCGACGTCGGCCCGCGCGTGCGCTTGCGGATGTGGCCGACGGCGAGCAGCGTCTTGATCGGGTTCTCACCGAGGAAGCGCGCGAGCGGGCTCACGGCGGCGGGCGCAGGATCGAGGAACACGCGCGCCGCCGGGCCCTCGTAGAACGCGAGGCCGAAGCCGTCGGCGTGCGGGCCCGTCTTGCCGCCGCGCTGCCGCAGGCCCTGGAACGAGAACACGATGTCGGTGGGGACGTTGCACTCCATCCCGAGGAGCTCGCACATTCGAAGCGCCGCCAGCTTACACCGCGGCGCGCGAACTTCGAGCGACGAGCACGGGCGCGCGAATCGACTAGGCTTCGCCGCCGCATGGCCATCACGCGCTATCGCCGCGTCCGCACCGAGGTCGTCGGGCGGTTCCCGTTCTTCGAGGTCGAGCGGCACGACGTCGAGGCCGACGACGCCGCGCGCGCGCGCCACGACGCGTACACGATGCGGCTCTCCGACTGGGTGTCGATCGCCGCGGTGACGGCCGACGAGCAATTCGTCTTGATCCGCCAGCATCGCCACGGCGTCGACGCCGTCACGATCGAGGTCGCCGGCGGCGTGGTCGACGCGGGCGAGGCGCCGCTCGAGGCCGCGTTGCGCGAGCTCCGCGAGGAGACCGGCTACGCGGGCGAGTCGGCCGAGGCCCTCGGCTTCGTGCACCCGAACGCCGCGATGGCGGACAACCGCTGCTTCCTCTTCCTCGCGCGCGGCGTGCGCGAGGCGGGGCCGACCGAGTGCGACGCGTTCGAGAGCACGGAGCCGTTCACGATGACGCGCGCCGAGGTCGAGGCGGCGCTCGCGGGCGGCGCCATCTCCCACGCGCCGACCGTCATCGCGCTGACGCGCGCGCTGCTCGCGCTCGATCGCGGCGACTCCGCCGGCGCGGGTCGTGACCGGGGGGCGGCGCGTGGCGGCTGACGCGGGCGCGAGGATCTGACGCGTGCGGGTCGTCCACGTCACGAGCTGGAACGAGCGCTGCGGCATCGCCACGTACGCGGCCCGCCTCACGCGCGAGCTCGCGGCGATCGGCCTCGAGCAGGCGGTCGTCGCGCGCACGCCGCGGTCGGAGCCCGTGGCGCTGTCGGACGTGCACGTGCGCGCCGTGTTCGACGCGAAGCGCCCCGCCGAGGCCGCCGCGCGCGTGCTCGCGTCGACGGGCGACGCCGACGTCGTGCACCTCCAGTTCAACTTCGGCGTCGTGCCGCCGCGCATGCTCCTCGCCGTCGTGCCCGCGCTCGTGCGGCGCGGCGCGCGCGTCGTCGTCACACTCCACGCGGTCACCGCGCCCGCCGATCCGCTGTTCTTCGCGCGGTCGCTGCCGGCGCTCCGCGGCGCGACGCTCGTCTTGCTCGGCGTCGCGCGTTGGCCGCTCGAGTCGATCGCGCGACGCTTCGTCGACATCGCTCGGCTCCCCCACGGCGTCCCCACGTTCGCCGAGGTCGACGTGATGACGGCGCGCGCGCGCCTCGGCGTCGCGTTCGATCCGGTCGTCTCGACGTCGGGCTTCGCGCTCGCGCACAAGCGGTTCGATCGGCTCGTCTCCGCGCTGCCGGCGCTGGCGCGGCGCTTCCCGAACGTCGGGCTGGTCGGCGCGTGCACGCGCTACCCGTCGCCGAGCTCGGACCGCGTGATCGAGGAGCTCGACGCCCTCGCGAGGCGGCTCGGCGTCGCCGATCGCGTCGCCCTCTCGCACGATTTCCTCGACGACGACGCGCTCGCGCTGCGGCTCTTCGCGGGCGACGTCATCGCCTTGCCGTACGGGCGCACGCGCGAGCTCGCGAGCGGCGCAGCGGCGGTGGCGCTCGCGACGGGCCGCCGCCTCGCGGTGAGCGACGCCCGTTGCTTCGACGCCGTGCGCGCGTTCACCGAGCCGCTCGGCGACGACGTCGCAGGCGATCTCGCGCGGCTGCTCGCGGTGCGCGAGACCGAGACCCAGGCGGCTGCGCGGCGCGCGGCCCTCGACGCCGAGCACGGCTACGCGGCCGTCGCCCGGAGGCTCGTCGAGCTCTACCGCGCCCGCCGATCGCCCTAGGCGACTGGTCGGCAATCCGCAACGCGCTGAGGCCGCTGGCGCCGGCGGTGGTGCGTCAGGTGGAGGTCGAGGGAGGAGCGGGGATTTTCCAAGGTCGCAGATGCTGTGCTTGTCGGCGGCCTCATCGGTAAGAAGCCCGTGCTCGACTCGACCGCGCTACGACGCGGTGACGACGCACGACAGGTTGACGATGATTCGTTCGGCGATTCCTATGCCGACCCGTCACCTAGCGAGGCTGTCGTCGCGGCGCGAACCCCGATAGCCTTCCGCCTCGTGCGAGCTCGACTCCCCCCGTTCAGGCGCGCGCTCGCGGCCGCGCTCGTGATCCTCGGCGCGACGGGCTGCAACGCCATCTTCGGCCTCGACCCGGGCACGCTCGACGTCGACTCGGCGCACTACGCGTCGAAGGGGCAGGAGTTCTCGTTCTCCCTCGCCGAGCTCCACTACGACACGGGGCTCGGCCAGGTCGTCGACGCGCACGCGACGCTCGACCACGACTTCGCGCTCGACGCACACGAGGTCACGGTCGCGCGCTTCAAGGCGTGGCTCGCCGCCGGCAAGATCCAGCCCGGCGTCGGCGAGTCGCTCGACCCCGGCGGCCCCTACGAGGCCGACATGATCTGGCTCACGCAGTTCGACATCGGCGTGAGCTTCGTGACCTTCTCGGACGACTCGCAATGCCAGGGCGCGTTCCCCGTTCCGAACGAGGCGAGCACGTTCCACCAGCAGAGCAACGACGACATGCCGATGACGTGCGTCACGTGGTGGCACGCCGCCGCGTTCTGCGCGTTCGAGGGCAAGCGCCTGCCGACGAGCGCCGAGTGGCAGTACGCGGTGCAGAGCGGGCCTGCGAACGCGCCGCTGCCCTTCACACCGTCGGGCGATCCGTTCGCGTGCGCCGACGTGACGTACGCGCGAGAGGGCAACCCGGAGTTCTGTGGCTTCCCCGTGAATGTCGGCACGGCCACCGGGCAGACCGCCGAGGGCGTGTTCGACCTCGGCGGCAGCGTCGTCGAGTGGGTGTGGGACGGCGCTGTCGAGCCGGTGCCGAGCGACATGAGCTCGTTCACCGGCGCGCCGGGCAACGCGGCGCGACGGACCGCGCGCGGCGCGGGCTACTACAGCGCCGAGGACGATTTCGTCGAGTCACAGACGCACTTCATCGGCGTGAAGAGCTCGGCGAGCGAGTACCTCGTCGACCAGCCCGGCGGCGCGACGCCCGACGCAGGCTTCCGGTGCGCGCGCACGCTCGAGTGAACTCGGGCACAATGCGCGCCGCATGAACGAAGACACGCACGAACCGATGCGCGGGCGCCGCATCGGCTTCATCGGGGGCGGCAACATGGCGGCCGCCCTCATCCGCGGGCTCCTCCACTCGAGCACGGTCACGAAGGAGCAGATCCGC
Source organism: Byssovorax sp. (assembly GCA_036500365.1). Classification (GTDB taxonomy): domain Bacteria; phylum Myxococcota_A; class Polyangia; order Polyangiales; family Polyangiaceae; genus DASYCF01. Next base: position 948 of record DASYCF010001291.1, on the reverse strand, counting down.
GCGACCGACGTGAAGCCCGAGCGCGTCGCCGAGCTCCACGACAAGTTCGGCGTCGAGGCGAGCGACGACAACGAGGCCGTCGCGCGATGGGCCGACGTGATCGTCCTCGCCGTGAAGCCGCAGATCGTCGACCGCATCCTGGCGCCGATCGGCGCCGGCCTCTCGCCGACCGACGTCGTCGTGTCGATCGCCGCCGGCGTGCCGATCGACGCGATGGAGGCGCGGCTGCCGGCGGGGACGCGGGTCGTCCGCGCGATGCCGAACACCGCGGCGATCGCGCTCGCCGGCGCCACCGCCATCGCGCCCGGCGCGCACGCGGAGAAGCGCGATCTCGACGTCGCGCGCGCGCTGTTCGAGGCGGTCGGCCGCTGCGTCGTGCTCGACGAGTCGCTCCTCGACGCCGTGACCGGCCTCTCGGGCAGCGGCCCCGCGTACGTGATGCTCATGATCGAGGCGCTCGCGGACGGCGGCGTGAAGGTGGGCCTCGGGCGCGACACGGCGCTGCTCCTCGCCGCGCAGACCGTCTACGGCGCCGCGAAGCTGCAGCTCGAGACGGGGGAGCACCCCGGGCGCCTCAAGGACATGGTGACGAGCCCTGGCGGCACCGCGATCGCGGGCCTGCACACGCTCGAGTCCGGCGGCCTCCGCCGCACGCTCATCGACGCGGTGGAGTCGGCGTCGACGCGCTCGGCCGAGCTCGGGGCGCAGATGGCGAAGAAGCTCGGCCGCTGATCCTGCGTCGCTGGGCTATATTCGGCGCGTGCGTGCCCTGTTCCTGGCGTCGTCGCTCACCGTCGTCGCCGCCTTCGTGACCACCAGCTGCGACCTCTTCCACAGCACCGACTGGCCGACGCTCTGCGACCTCAACGCCGACGCGGTCGCGTGCGGCGGCGGCGCGGGCGGCGCAGCGTCGTCGAGCAGCCACACGACGACGTCGACGCAGACGAG
>DASYCF010001290.1:0-2638 GCA_036500365.1 Byssovorax sp. | reverse complement strand
ACGCGCGGGCTGCCGCCGTGCACGTCGTCGGGCGGGCCGACGATGCCCAGGTCGCCGACGAGCTCGACGGGCGCGGGGTCCTTCGTCTTCGGCGCGGTGATCGAGTGCTTCGCGAAGAGCTCGCCCCACTCGGCCTGCGTCTTCGCGCCGATCGCGTCCTTGAGCGTCTCCTCGGCGTCCTTCTTGTTGTCGAGCACGATGGCGGCGACGCGCCGGTGCTCCGGCTCGGTGAAGCGATCGGGGTGCGCGTCGTAGTAAGCGCGGATGTCCGCCGGGGGGATGTCCATGGGCGCGCCGACGTGCTTGCGCGCGTCTTGAAGGATCGCGTCGCGCAGGATCTGATCGACCGCCTCCTCTGTCTCGGGCTCCTTGTCGAGGCCGCGGCGGCGCGCCTCGGCCGCGAGGAGCTCGACGTCGATCATCTCGTTCAAGAGCTCGCGCCGCCGCTCCTTGCTCTGGAAGCGGAGGCGGTCGTACGGATCCATCCGCTCGAGCGCCTTCGCGTAGTCGCCGAGCGTGATGACGCGGCTCCCGACCTTCGCGACGACGCGGTTGGCCTGCTCGCTCGTGAGCCCGGCGACCGGCGCGCCCGCGTCCCCCGCGGGCGGGATCGCGCCCTCGTTGCAGCCCGAGGCGGCGAACGCGACGCCCACGATCGCCGCGGCCAGCGAGACACGCCGCGCGCGCGCGCTCACGACTCCACCACGGTGCCGACGTCGTCACCCATGCAGACGCGCAGGATGTTCCCGTGCGTCATCAGCTTGAACACGCGGATGGGCATCTTGTTCTCGCGACAGAGCGTGACGGCCGTCGAGTCCATCACGCCGATTCGATCGACGAGGAAGCGGTCGTAGGTGAGGCGCGTGAACATCTGCGCGTCCTCGTGACGCGCAGGGTCGCGGTCGTAGATGCCCTCGACCTTGGTCGCCTTGAAGAGCGCCTGCGCGTTGATCTCCATCGCGCGGAGGGCGGCGGCCGTGTCGGTCGAGAAGAACGGGTTGCCGGTCCCCGCGGCGAAGATGACGATGTTGCCCTTCTCGAGGTGGCGCATCGCGCGGCGGCGGATGTACGGCTCGGCGACCTGGCGGATCTCGATCGCGGTCATGACCCGCGTGGCCGCGCCGCGCTTTTCGAGCGCGTCTTGCAGCGCGAGCGCGTTGATCACGGTCGCGAGCATGCCCATGTAGTCGCTCTGCGACCGGTCCATGCCGGCGCTCGCGCCCTTGAGCCCGCGGAAGATGTTGCCGCCGCCGACGACGACGCCGATCTGCACGCCGAGGCGCTGGAGCTCGGCGATCTCGGCCGCGACGATGGAGAGCGTCTCGGGGCGGATGCCGAAGCCGCCCTCCTGGCCGCAGAGCGCTTCGCCGCTCAACTTCAGCACGATGCGCTGATACTTGAGCTCAGGGTGCCGCGCTGGCGGCGGCGGGGGGAGGGAGTCGAGCTCGCGCACGCCGCCTCGTTACCCGCGCCGGGCCCGAGGCGCAACGTCGGGCCCAACTTGCGCGGAGGCCGCGCCTTCACTAAGAGTGCGCCCATGGCCCGTGTCACCGTCGAAGATTGTCTCGAGCGCGAAGAGAACCGCTTCGCCCTCGTCGTGCTCGCTGCGGCGCGCACGCGCCAGATCATGAAGGGCAGCGAGGCGCTCGTGAAGACGAAGAACAAGCCCGCCGTGTCCAGCCTGCGCGAGATCGCGGCCGGCAAGGTCCACTTCCACCGCAACTCGCACGAGGTCGTGAACGAGTGGGTGATGCAGCAGACCGCCCTCAACAACAAGTAGGGTGAGCCCGCGCGAGGCGCGCCGGCCCGTCCCGGCGACCCCGCCGTCGCGGGTCGCGACCCGCAAAGGGAAGCCGCGCGATCGCGAGCTCGAGGTCGGCTCGTCGGCGCACTACGAGGATCCGGCCTACTACACGAAGACGTACAAGCGCCGCCTCGAGGACGTGCGCTTCTACGTCGGCGTCGCGCTCGAGCGCGGCACGCCGACGCTCGAGTACGGCTGCGGCAACGGGCGCATCACGATCCCGATCGCGCGGGAGGGCGGCGTCGTCGCCGGCGTCGATCTCTCGAAGCCGATGCTCGACGACCTCGCGCGGCGCCTCGCGGACGAGCCCGACGACGTGCGCGCGCGCGTCACGCACAAACGCGGCGACATGCGCGCCGTGAAGCTCGGGCGCCGCTTCGATCGCGTGCTCTTGCCGTTCAACGCGCTCTTGCACCTCTACTCGCGCGACGACGTCGAGCGCTTCTGCGCCCGCGTGCGCGAGCACCTCACGCCGCGCGGCGAGCTCGTGTTCGACGTGTCCGTGCCCGAGCCGACCGAGCTCGCGCGCGACCCGGACAAGCCGCACTTCGCGCCGCGCTTCCGCTACCCGGACGGCGGCGACGGCTCGATCGTGCGCTACAGCGAGCGCTTCGACTACGACCGCCTGCGCCAGGTGCTGTTCGTGTCGATGGAGTTCCACCCGATCGACGGGCGGCCCACGTGGGTCACGCCGATGACCCACCGGCAGTTCTACCCGCAGGAGCTCGAGGCGCTGCTCCACTACAACGGGCTCGAGGTCGTCTCGTGCGACGGCGACTTCTACGGCACGAAGCCTGACCCGCGCTCGGCCTCGATGCTCGTCTACCGGTGCAA
>DASYCF010001289.1:0-2349 GCA_036500365.1 Byssovorax sp. | reverse complement strand
CGAACCGCATCGAGCGCTTCTGGGCCGAGAACCTCGAGCCGCTCGCGCCCGAGCCGAACATGCCGCCGTGGGGCGAGGTGCTGGGCCACGTCCACGTCTCGACCTTCAAGAGCTGGCAGGAGCTCGGCGCCTTCTACTGGGGCCTCGCCCGCGACTCGTTCGACGTCGACGACGAGGTGCGCCGCCGCGTGAAGGAGGTCACGAACGGCGCGAAGACCGAGATGGAGAAGGTCCGCGCCGTCTACAAATACGCGACCGAGACGCGCTACGTCGCGCTCGAGTTCGGCCTCGAGGGCATCCGCCCGCGCCGCTGCGCGCTGACGCTCGCGCGCGGATGGGGCGACTGCAAAGACAAGGCGACGCTCATCGTGACGATGCTCCGCGAGCTCGGCATCCCGGCGACGATCGTCGTCGTTCGCACGGGCATGCGCGGCCTCATCGAGAGCGCGCCCGCGAGCTTCGCGCCGTTCGATCACGCGATCGCGTACGTGCCCTCTCTCGACCTCTACCTCGACGGCACGGCCGAGCACACCGGCGCGACGGAGCTGCCCGTGATGGACCGCGGCGCGGTCGCGCTCCAGATCAACGAGGGGCACCCGAAGCTCGTCCGCTTGCCGCAGCCGCCGGCGGAGGCGTCGATCACGCACCGCAAGCTCGACGCCGCGCTCGCGCCCGACGGCACCGCGCAGTTCACGATCGACACCGACGTCGCCGGCGCCTACGCGCCGCAGTGGCGCCAGCGCTACCTCGCCGAGGGCACGCGCAAGGACCGCGCGACGCGCGATCTCGCCGGCGAGATCGGCGCCGTCGAGCTCGCGCAGGGCAAGGGCGGCCTCGAGACGAACGATCTCGACGACGAGGCGAAGGACGTGCACCTGCGCGCGCGCGGCAAGGCGACCGTGTTCGCGCGCAAGCTCGGCGACGCGCTGTCGTTCCCTGCCGGGCCGACGCACGCGCTCGTCGGCGACTACGCGTCGCTCTCGACGCGCACGCTCGACATCGATCTGCACGCGCTGTCCGAGCGCGACGACGACTGGATCATCAAGCTCCCGCCCGGCACGAAGGTCACGCGCGCGCCGACCCCTTCGCAGCTCGACACGCCGTACGGCCGCTTCTCGCTCGCGTTCGAAGAGCAGCCGGGCAAGGTCGTCATCCGTTCGTCGCTCGCGTTCAAGAAGGCGCGCATCACGCCCGCCGAGTACGAGGGCTGGCGCCGCTTCTGCGAGGCCGTCGATCGCGCGTTCGGCCAGCGCGTCGTGCTCGGCAAGTGAGCGACGAGGCGCGCGCCGTCGCGGCGCCTCCGTTGCCGGATGGCGTCCTCGCCGCGCGCGTCGGCCCGGGCGGCAACTGCTCGAGCGCCGGCAGCGCGATCGACGTGCTCTTCTACGGGAGCCTCTTCGTCGGCGCGATCGCGGTCGCCCTCGCTGCAGCCTTCGCGCCCGCTGAGCCTCCGCCGGACGACGAGCGCGAGCCGGAGTGACAAAACCGGCGGGGCGGCCAGCTCGTCGCGCGGCCGCCGCCCCGCTCGCCCGAGTGCTCAGAGGTACAGGTAGAAGGTGAACTCGAGGCCGGTCTCGAAGTCGCCGGCGTTCACCTTGTCGCCGCCGACCTTCGCCCTGCCCGCGCCGACGGCCTGCGCGCCCGGCGTCAGGAACTCGGGCCAGCGGAAGAACGGATCGAGGTCGAAGATCGGGCCGTGACGACCCGGCAGCGCGAAGCCGCCGCCGAAGCCGAGCGGGATCGCGAACGTGTCGCCCGCGTTGCCGAAGTCCTCGATCTTGACGCCTGACTCGACGAGCAGGTGCACGCGCGGCGGCACCGCGTCGAAGGAGAAGCGCAGCGGGATCTCCATGCCGCCCGTCGTCTCGCTCGCGGAGACCTTGAAGCCGGGCCCCGTCGCGGCGACGCCGATGTTGCTGATCGGGAAGAAGAGGCCCGTGTCGAGCGCGGCGATGCGGCCGAGGTGAAGGCGCATCGGCACGCCGGGATCGAACAGGAAGCCCGACTCGCCGGTGCCGGTGCGGATCGTGAAATCCGCGGCGGCGCCCATCTCGAAGAAGCCGCGCAGGAACCGGAACGTGGCGCCGAACGACGGGCCGATGAGGCCCTCCGTGTCGGGCAGGCCGCCGTAGCCGGCGTGCGGCGCGAACACGAGCGGGACGGCCGTCGCGCGGACCTCGAGATCCTGCAGGATGCCGAAGCGCGCGCCGATCGGGATGCCGGCGCCGACCGTGCCGCCGAGGCCACCCTCGTCGAAGCGGGCGATGGTGATGCCCGTGACCGGCGCGAGGATGAAGCGGCCGACCGTGATGCCGCGCTCCGGAAACGAGACGTCGAGCCGCTCGCCGC
>DASYCF010001288.1:0-3322 GCA_036500365.1 Byssovorax sp. | reverse complement strand
GTGCTTTCGCCTCGCTGCCGCTTCGGCTCAAGCGATGCCCGCGCAGAAGCGCGGGCTGGGAGCTTCGTGATACGGGGGTCGTGGGCTTGCGTGAAGCCGGTCTGGGATCGGCCCGACGGAGGCATCATCAAGCTGCCGGGCTTGGGATCACCCGCATGACGGCGAAGCCCGTCCAGTCTCGCCCCAACGCCGGCTCACGATGCCCGTCTTACGCAGCTCCCAGCCCGCGCAATCTGCGCGGGCATCGCTTGAGCCGAGCGGCAGCGAGGCGAAAGCACGGGGTTTGGGGCGGAGCCCCATCACAAACCAGCAGGCCAGCCGATCCCATCATGATGAAAAGAGCTTCAAGCCCGCGGGGACCACGATGAGCGCGACCACCAGGCCGACGACGCTGCCGAGGGCGCCGACCCAGCCGAGGTCGCGCAGGCCGTCGAAGCGGCAGACGCCGAGCGCGGCGAACCCGGCCGCGGTCGTGAGCGCGGTCGACGCGATGCTCGGGCCCTCGGCGCGCAGCGTGGCCTCGAGGCCGCCGGGCGTGCCCTCGTAGACGCGCGCGTGCTGGATGAGGAACATGCCCTCGTCGACCGTGATGCCGAGGAGCACCGGCAGGACGAGCGCGTCGTACGCGTGCAGCGGGATGCCGAGCGCGCGGATGAGCAGGAGCACGGCGCAGATCTCGCTCGTGATGACGAGCGCTGCGAGCACGACGTCGCGCAGACGCCGGAGCGACGCGGCGAGCGCGAGCACGACGAGCCCGGCCGCGACGCCGCTGATGCGCGGCATGTCGTGGAGCAGCGTCGCGCGGAGCGACGCGTCGAGGCGCCCGTAGCCGGTGACCGCCGCCGTCGGATCGACCGCGCGCACGGCGGCGTCGACGTGCGCGGCGACGTCTTTGCCGGTCGAAGGCCGCACGTAGAGGGCGACGAGCTCTTCGCCGGCGTCGCGTCCGAGGAAGCGCGACGTGAGCAGCGCGCCGGCGCCCTTCTGCGCGTCGGCGAGATCGAGCGTCGCGTGCGTCGCGTGGCGCATGCCGTCGAGCGCGGCCGAGAAGCGCGCGGGCGCGAAGCCGACCTCGCCGAGCGCGGCCTCGAGGTCATCGGCCTTCTTCGGCAGATCGAGCGCATCCCGCTCGGCGTAGCGCGCCTTCTGCGTCGCGAGGGCGGGGGCGATGCGCGAGAGCGAGTCGACGGCCTCGACGTCGCCCGGCATCGCCGCGAGGCGCTCGGCGATCGCGTCGGCCCGCTCGCGCGCGCGCTCGAGGCTCGGGTCGGCGACGAGCACGACCCACTGGCCGAACTTGCCGCCGAACGCGTCGAAGATCGCCTGCTGCACGCGCAGCGGCTCGAGCGCCTTCGGGCGCACGGCGACGACGGCCTCGGCGAGCGGAGGCGGGCCGCCGATGACGAGCGCGGGGATGGGCGCGAGCGCGACGATCGCGGCGACGATGGCGCGCGGCTTCGTCGCGGTGAGCCACGCGACGGCGCGCGTCCAGCCGCTCGGCATCTCGGGCGGCGCGGCCTTGCGCTCGAGCCACGCGCCGAGCGACGGCGTGACGATCACGATCGACACGGCGGTCAGGATCTCGCCCGCGCCGCACAGGATGCCGAGCTGCCGCACGGCGGCGATGCCCGAGAGCGCGAGCGCGCCGAACGCGGCGCCGGCCGTGATCGCGGCCGTCATCACCTGCGACGTCATCGCCTTGCGCGCCGCGGCCGCGCACGCGGCGCCCTCGAGGCCGCGCCTGCGCGCCGCCATCGTCGCCGCGTACGTGTGCACGCCCGTGTCGACTCCGACGCCGACGACGACCGACGTGAACGCGACCGCGATCGCGCTGACGCCGCCCGGGAACAGCGTCGCGAGGCCGGCGGTCCACAGCGTGCCGAGGACGAGCGGCGGCAGCACGGCGACGAGCGCGCGCAGGCGCCGGAACACGAGCGCGAACGCGGCCGACGCGAGCAGCAGGCTCAGCGTGCCCGAGAGCTCGAGGTCGGAGATGAGCATGTCCTCGGTCGCCGCGGCGATCGCGTGCCCGCCGGTGACGCCGAACCGGACCTTCGGGTGCGCGCTGCGGATCGGCGCGATCGCGGCCTCGACGTCGTCGACGAACGCGCGCGCGTCCGCGCCGTGGAGGGCCTGGCCCCGCGCCTTGATCAGGACGAGACGGGCCTTGCCGTCGTCGCTCGCGAACGAGCCGTCGGCCTGCGCCCGCCCGCCCGCGGCGCCGACTCCCGCGCCCTCGAGCGCGAGCTGGCCGAGCCGCAGCGGATCCTGCGCGACGACGTCGGCGAGGGCGCCGCTCCCCGGCGCGAGCAGCATGCGCCGCGTGTCGGCGAGGCGGGCGCGCATGCCCTCCGGCGTCAGCGCCGCGGCGAGCTTCGCGCGGGTCGCCGCGTCGGCGTGGCGGAAGAGCAGCATCGGGTCGATGCCCCTCGGGAGCTCGACGCGCGACGCGGCGAACGCGATCGAACGGCGCGACGCGAGCGCCGCGGCGAGGGCGTCCGCGGCCGCCGCGTCCTCGTCGGCGTCGTCGCCGTGCACGAGCACGACGCCGAGGTCGCCGCCGCCGAACGCGCGCACGTATTTCCGGAGCGCGATCGCGTCGCCGCCGTCGGGCAAGAGCGAGCTCACGTTCGGCTCGAGGTGCAGGCCGAGGCCGACCGCGAGCGCCGAGAGCGCCGTCACGAGGACGACGAGCGCGGTCGCGACGCGGGCGCGCAGGCTGCCGGGCACGCGCGCACGATAGCGGCCATCAATGGCTCGGATAGACGAGTTTTGGTGGACACGACGCGGCGACGGCGACAGGCTGCCCGAGCGCCGCGGGTCTTCGCCCGAGCTTCATCGCTTGCCTTCTTCCCCGGCGCGCTGCCCCGGACACCGTCCGGGCACCACCAGGGAGCGCCGCACGGCGCAGGGGCTTATATGCACACGCTGAGGAACCTCATGCTCGCGCTCGGAGCCGGCTCGCTGCTCGCGGCCGCCGCGTGCGGGAGCGACACGACCACCGGCTCGACCGACGGCTCGACCGAGGCGACGACGGGCGGCGCAGGCGGCGCCGACACGGGCGCGAACGGCTGCACGACGGCGAACACGGTCGACGAGACGGCGAACTCCGACACGACGGTCAATTTCGGCGGCACGCTCGGCCTCATCTACTCGCCCGCGTGCATCACGATCACGAAGGGCTCGACCGTCACGTTCGTGGGCGACTTCGTGTCGCACCCGCTCGCGGGCGGCCTCACGACGAACGACGTGCAGGATCCGACGAGCTCCATCCAGAACACGACGTCGGGCACGACGGCGACGTTCACGTTCCCGAACGCGG
>DASYCF010001287.1:0-10433 GCA_036500365.1 Byssovorax sp. | reverse complement strand
GTCGCCGTCGCACTGGTCGGGCACGGCGCTGCAATCGCGCGAGACGGGCAGCGGGAAGATGCACGCCGTCTGGAGATCTCCACCGTTCGTGTCCCACTCGTGGCCGTTGATGTCGTTCAGCGTCGTCGACGTCGTCGGCAGGATCGGCGTCCCCGAGATCGGGTTCGTTCCCGTGCGCGGATCGAGCGACTGGACCATGAAGGGGTCGTACGGCGGCGTGTTCGTCGACGGATCGCCGAGCATGAGGTCCCAGCGGCTGTGCCCGTCCACGTTGGCCGCGGCGAGATCTTCGGAGGTCGAGAGCCCCTGCGCCGGGTCGTTCGCGTCCTTCGCGACGTCTTGCCACGGCACGCCGACGAGGCCGACGAACGCGACGAGGCTCGGATCGCGAACGGGCTTGCCGGCGTCCTCGGGTCGCAACGTCGAGAAGATCGGGTTCGGCGCCTGCGTCCCGTCGCGCAGCGTGACCGTCGGGTTCGTGAGCGCGCCGACGTAGCGATCGATCGGGTTCAAGAAGTCGACGCCGAATCGCTGCTTCGTGTTCCAGCAGCGGACGTTCGGCGCGTCGGACTCCGCGGCGACCGTCGGCTCGCCGTCGCACGTCGGGTCGTGCGGGCACGACGGCGCCTCGGCGAGGCACGACGCGCAGCACGCATCGTTCGGGTCGGTCGCGCACACGGCGGTCGGCTTCGTCATCGGCGCGTTGCCGTAGAGGATCGGGTACGTGCCGGACTCGATGAGCGAGCAGTCGTCCTCGTCGGAGAGCATGATGACGACGAGCAGCGAGTCCGGCCGTAGGAAGCTCGTGCGCTGCGCGAGGAGGTCGCTGTCGATGCCGTGCGGCTCGAAGTCGTACGGGTTGACCTTCGTCCAGCTCGTGGCGGGCTCGGGGTCCGCGAGGAAGCGATACCAACTCTCGAGCTGCTGCTCGTAGCCACAGCCGTCCTGTCCCGCGCCGGCGATGAGGCTCAGCGCCTTCGACGAGAACGCGGTGAAATCGGAGTCGCCCGGGGGGCTCATCTGCTGGTCCGGATCCCAAGCGAGGAAGCCCTTGCCCTGATACGTGTCGACCATACCCGTCGACCCGCCGCGCGTGATGAGGTGCCCCTTGTCGTTCGGATGACCGACCCCCGAGTCGCAGAAATCGGAGGCGAAGTCGCCGAGGCTCGACGTGACCACGCCGAGGTGGATGTCGTTCACCGCCGCGTAGCCGCGCGACGAGCCGGTCGGGCAGTCGCCGCCGACGGGCGGCGAGGCGACGATCGAGCCCGACGCGTCGAAGCACGGCGGGTTCGTGAACGACTGCACGAGGTCCGTCAGCGCGAGCGACATGACCGCCTGCTTGTCGGCCATCGAGCTCGAGTTGTCGATCGCGAGCACGATGTCGATCTTGTCGGCGACCTTCACCGTCGCGGCCGCGCCGCCGGCGGTCCCGGTGGACGACGCGCCGCCGCCTCCTTCGCCCAGGGCGCCGATGCTCGAGGTGTCGGTGCATGCAGCTGCGGTGGTGATCGCGCCGATCGCGACCAGCACCGCTGCCGCGGAGAGCGTGCGGTTCATGAGACCTCCTGAGGTTGCGAGCCCGCCGCGCCGAGAGGGGCGCGGCGACGTGCTCGCTGGGAGGAGTGGCGGCTCGTCGCGTTCGCCATCACGAAATCGTCCGGTCACTCGACGAACGCGCGCACCCGCGGCGCGTGCCAGCTGTTCGGCCACGCGCGGAGGAACGCCTCGGCCTTCGCGCGCGCGGCGCCCTGCTGGCCGGCCTTCGCGAGCGCCTCGATCGTGAGCGCCTCGCGCTCCTCGGCGAGCTGCGCGTGGGGGAAGCGCGCGCGGATCCGATCGAGCTCGGCGAGCGCGCCGGCGGCGTCGCCGCGCTTCAGCGCGTCGCGGGCGGCGGCGAGCGCGAGCTGCTCCTCTTCGATGCGCTTGCCGGGCTCGACCTCGGCGCTCGCGGTCGGCGCGATCGACGGAGCCGGCGCGCCCGCGGCGTCACCGGAGGCCTCGCTCGAGGGCGCCGGCGCGGCGGCGGGCTCGCTCGTCGGCGCCGCGATCGCCGGGGCTGAGGGCGCCGCGGCCCGCGGACGCGGAGCTGCGATCGGCGTACTCACCGCGGGGACCGACGCAGCAGGCGCCTCGACCGGAGTCGGCGTGACGACCTCGTAGCCGGCAAGCACGACGACGGCCGCCAGCGCGCCGATCACGGCGCTCTTCACCACGCCTCCGCCCGCGACCACGGCGACCTTCGCCGCGACCGCCTTCGTCGCCACGGCCTTCGTCGCGGCCGCGTTCGCCGCGCCGGCTGCAGCGCCGGCTGCGGCGGCCGGCAAGGCTGCCGCGAGCGCATCCCAAACGGCGGCGTCCGCGCCCGCAGGCGGCTCGAGATCGACGCCGCAGCGGAGGAGCTGGCGCGCGTCGTCGAGCTCGGGCGCGCGGCCGCGCAGCAGCGGCTCGGGGTTCGTCTTCGTGGCGCTCATCGCTCTCCCCCTGCGCGCGCCGTGAAGCGATCGCGCGCGTGCGCGCGCTCGACGGCGCGCCGAAAATGCTCCCGCGCGAGGCGCAGGCGCGAATAGACGGTGCCGAGCGGCACGTCGAGGAGCTCCGCGACGTCCTCGCCGCGCTGCGCGTCGAGCTCGAAGAGCGTGAAGACGGCGCGCTGCTCGAGGGGCATCGTGTCGAGGATCGACTCGAGCAGCTCGAGGCCCTGCTTGCGATCGAGATCGCCCTCGGCGCCGCGGCGATCGTCGCCCCGCGCCTCGAGCGCCGCGGGCACCTCGGCGACCTCGCGCTTGAGGTGGGCGACGCGCCGCCGGTCGCTCGCGACGCGGTAGCAGATTCCGTAGATCCAGGTGCTCACCTTCGACCGTCCCTCGAACTCCGCGAGGCGCCGGTGCACGACGAGGAAGACGTCCTGCACCGCGTCGGCCACGTCGCTCTCGCGCACGCCGAGGCGGCGCAAGCTCCGCCAGGCGAAGCGGAAATGCTCGTCGTAGACCTCGCGGAAGGTCATCGGGTCCTGTTCACGTAGCCTCGTGGGTGGGGGCATCCCCCCGGCGCTCTCAAAAAATCGTCGCGGTGAACCCAAGGCTCACGACGCCGCCGATCGGCGCCGCGCGAAACGCGTCGCCCGCGCCGTCGACCTGGAAGAACTCGCGTTCGAAGGGTACGAGAAATCCGCCGCGCGCGCTCCACCCGATCGGGCCGGCCAGCGGACCCTCCACGGCCGCGCTCGCGCCGACGGCGCCCCACGCGCGCGTCGACGTTCGATCCGGCGAGAACCCGTCGCCCGACCCCCAGAGCGCGCCCGCCGCCAGGTCGAGGCACGCGTCGCCGTGGAGCAGCGCCGCGCGGCCGAGGAGGTGCGCGCACGCCGCGCCCTCCGCCGCGCCGAGCGTGACGTGCGCGGTGCCGCCCGCGAACGACTCCGCCCGCGTCGGGAGCGCGAGCGCGCCCGCTTCGAACCGCAGCCACGCGCCCGCGTCGAGCCGGAGACGCGCGTCGACGCCGATGGCGCCCGGCTCCTGGACGCCGTCGGTCAGCGCGGCGCGCACGGACGTCGACAGCCCGAACGCGCGAGCACGCGGCGGTGGAGGTCCAGCGACGTCGCGCGCGCGAGCGGCCGGCGCCACGAGCGGGCGCGCGACCAGCGAAGGCGGCGCAGCTTCGACCCGCGCGGCGTCGACTCGTTCGCGATCCATCGTCGGCGCGGTCTCTGCGCCCGGCGCCGCGCGCGTCGCGTCCGCCGGGTCCGTGCGCGTCGCGCCCGCGCTCGCGCCCTCGTCGAGCAGGATCACCAGCATCAACGTCAGCGCGTCGGCGAGCGGACGACACGACGGCCCGGCGTCCTCGAGCGCGCGCAGCGTGCCGTCGACCTGGATCGTCGCCTCGAACCCGCGGGGTCCTCGATCGATGCGCGCGTCGATCGCGTGGGCGCCGCTGGCGGGGCGTGGCACCAACGCGGCGCGTCCGGCCTTCCGCGACACGGCCGCGGCTAGCGCGTCCGCGTCGGGGCACGCCTCTGCGCCCGCGCCGCGTGTCAGCGCGATCCCGCGCGGCGCGTCGGGCTCCGCGGGGGCCTGCGACGCGAGCGACGTCACGGCGGTGAGGGCGAGCGAGGCGACGAGGCGACGCACGCATCGATCGACCCGCCGCGCGCGCTCGGCTTGGAGCGTCGTCGAGCGCGTCACGCCCCGGTCACTTCGCTGGCGCGGGCGCCGAAGCGGGCGCGGCCGAGGCCGAAGGCGCGGCGGAGGCGGGAGCCGCGGGCGCCGGCGTCGCGGTACCGACCCACGCGGGCTGCGTGATCGCGACCTGCCCGTACTGGTACTCGAGCCGGGCCTCGCCGCTCTCGGTGCCCGTCTTGATCGAGAACGTCACGAGCCGCCGATCGTCGCGCGGGCCGCCGCCCTTGATGGGCTCGGTCTTCGCTTCGGGCTCGCCCATCTCGTCGACGAGCGCCTTCAGCTTGTTCGAGGTCTGCGCGACGCCGGGGCAGAGCTCGAGCACGGCGGGCCAGTAGCGGACGCTCTTCGTGGCGACGTCGCGCGCGCCGACCCTCGCGACGAGCAGATCCTCGTTCACGACCGGCCGCCAGTGCCACGCCTTGTCGACGAAGTACTCGGTCGACGCGTCGCTCTTCAGGCTGCCGTTCGCGAGCGCCGAGATCATCCTGTTCTGCGTCGCGACGTCGTTCGCCTCGACGGGCTCGAGCACCGGGTGCTCCTCGGGCTTCGGCGCGTCGACCTTCGCCGCGTTCTCGGCGCCGCCGCAGCAGCGAAAGCCGACGGACGGGTCACGCGCGTCGCGCTTCACCTGCTTGACGGACGTGCAGCGGAGGTCGCCGAACGGCTGCTTGCCGTAGCCGCCGCGCGCCGCGCCCATCGACGCGTCGTCGTCGCCGCGGCCCCAGCTGCCCTTCGTCCACTCGAAGGCGTACCCGTGCATCGCCGAGACGCCGAACGCGCTCTTGCACTCGGCGAGGCCGCCGACGGGCCCGTCGTTCGGCTGCGTGCCTTGCTTGTTCGAGCAGCGCTTGAGGTCGAGCTTGTCGCCGTACTCGTAGCGCATGTTCTTCGGTCCCTTGCAGGCGCGCTCCCACTCGAGGTCGGTGCAGAGGCGCCGGCCGCGCTCCGAGCAGTATTTCTCGGCCTCCTCTTGCGTCGCGCCGGTGAGCGGCGGCGCGGCTGGATCGTTCGGGTAGGGGTAGGCGTCGATCGTGTACTCCGTCATGTCGACGCTCACGCCGGCGGGCTCGTCGCTCGGCATGCGCGGGTGGTCGCCGCACTTCGTCCCCGCGACGAGCCGGCCGGCCGGGATGGTGACGGCGGGGCCGACGGCCTTCGGCGCGGCCGACGTGCTCGGCGCCTCGCCCGCCGGCGCGCTGGTCGAGGCCGCAGCCGCCGTCGTGCTCGCCGCGCCGCCCGGCCCCGCGTCGGGCTTGCCGCCGCACGCCGCGAAGGCGAGCGCCCCGAGCCCGAAGACCGTGAGCCGCGACAGGTGCATGCGGCGCGTCTCGATCGGTGCGCCGGCGTCGTCAAGCGCGCGTCCTCTCCCGCCCCATCGGCAAATGCCTCGCGCGCGTCGGGTCCGCCGCCGTCCAATTCGAAGTACGACGCGGCTGGCACGAATCGTGGGCCATGTCTACGGTTAGCCCTACGGCCCGCTACAGGAAGCAAGAGGCGGCCCGGAGAGAAGTCCGGAGTTGACGCTGTTCCGCAGGTAGGCAGTAAACGTTCAGGCAAAGTCCCGTTCAGGGCCACCCGCTCGACGCGAGCGTCAGGAGCTCGATCATGTCCGAGAAGAAGAACCCGCCGCCGCCGATGCCGCCTCGCTCCGACGAGGAGATCGTCTTCGGCGACGAGCTGCCCGTTCTCCCCATCCGCAACGCGGTGCTGTTCCCCGGCGCCGTCGCGCCCTTCGACGTCGGCCGCGAGAAGTCGGTCGCCCTCGTCGAGGACGTCGACAACCTCCCCGGGCCCGTCATCGCCATCTTCGCGCAGCGCGATCCGTCGACCGACGATCCCGGCGCCGAGGATCTCTACCCGGTCGGCTGCGCGGCGCGCGTGCTCAAGGCGCTGAAGCACTCGAGCGGCAACTACTCGCTCATCCTGCAGGGCCTCACGCGCATCAAGCTCGACACGGTCACGGCGACGAGCCCGTACCTCAAGGCGAAGATCAAGCGCCTCGACGAGCCCGCGAGCGAAGACGTCGAGGCCGAGGCGCTCTCGATGAGCCTGCGCGACATCGCGAAGCAGGTCATCCAGCTGATGCCCGAGCTCCCGCGGGAGGCCGCGTCGCTCATCGACTCGATCCAGGCGCCCGGCGCGCTCGCCGATCTCGTCGCCGCGAACCTCGACGCCCCGGTCGAGGAGAAGGCGACGCTCATCGAGACGATCGAGGTGAAGGACCGCATCCGCAAGGTCCTCCGCCTGCTCACGCGCCAGCTCGAGATCCTCAAGATGCGCGAGCGCATCAACTCCCAGATCAAGGAGGAGATGGGCAAGAACCAGCGCGAGTACGTGCTGCGTCAACAGCTCAAGGCCATCAAGGAGGAGCTCGGCGAGGACGACGGCGATCAGGGCGATCTCGACGGGCTCGAGGATCGCATCGCGAAGGCGAACCTCCCCGGCGAGGCGGAGACCGTCGCGAAGAAGCAGCTGAAGCGCCTGCGCACGATGCAGGTCGGCTCGGCGGAGTACACGGTCGTGCGCACGTACCTCGACTGGATCCTCGACATCCCGTGGACGAACCAGACGACCGACAACCTCGAGATCTCGCAGGTCCGCAAGGTGCTCGACGAGGACCACTACGGCCTCGAGAAGGTGAAGAAGCGGATCCTCGAGTACCTCGCCGTCCGCAAGCTGAAGCAGGACAAGAAGGGCCCGATCCTCTGCCTCATCGGCCCGCCCGGCGTCGGCAAGACGAGCCTCGGCCGCAGCATCGCGCGCGCGCTCGGCCGCAAGTTCCACCGCATCTCGCTCGGCGGCGTGCACGACGAGGCGGCCATCCGCGGTCACCGCCGCACGTACGTCGGCGCGCTGCCCGGTCAGATCATCCAGGGGATGAAGAAGAGCGCGACGATCAACCCCATCTTCATGATGGACGAGGTCGACAAGATCGGTCACGACTTCCGCGGCGACCCGAGCGCGGCGATCCTCGAGGTGCTCGACCCCGAGCAGAACAACACGTTCGCGGATCACTACCTCGAGATCCCGTACGACCTCTCGCACGTCATGTTCGTCGCGACGGCGAACGTGGCCGACCCGATCCCGCCCCCGCTCCGCGACCGCATGGAGATCCTCGAGATCCCCGGCTACACGCGGCGCGAGAAGCTCGCGATCGCGCGCCAGCACCTGCTCCCGAAGCAGCTCGGTGAGCACGGGCTCACGACGGAGCAGCTCGAGATCACCGACCGCGCGCTCGAGGAGATCATCGACCACTACACGCGCGAGGCGGGCGTCCGCTCGCTCGAGCGCCAGATCGCCGGCGTCATCCGCGGCGTCGCCGTGAAGGTCGCCGAGGGCGAGATCCAGAAGCGCCGCGTCGACAACGAGGACGACCTGCACGAGTTCCTCGGCGCGGCGCGGTACATGAGCGAGGTCGCCGAGCGCACGGCCGAGAGCGGCGTCGCGACCGGACTCGCGTGGACGAGCGTCGGCGGCGAGATCCTCTTCATCGAGGCGACCAAGATGTACGGCACGGGCAAGCTCCAGCTCACGGGGCAGCTCGGCGACGTCATGAAGGAGAGCGCGCAGGCGGCGCTCAGCTTCGTGCGGTCCAACGCGGGCCACTACGGCATCGCGAAGGACTTCCTCGAGAAGAGCGATCTGCACATCCACATCCCCGCGGGCGGGATGCCGAAGGACGGCCCGAGCGCGGGCGTCACGATGTTCACCGCGCTCGTGTCGCTGCTCACCGGCATCAAGGTGCGCCACGACGTCGCGATGACCGGCGAGATCACGCTGCGCGGCCGCGTGCTCCCGATCGGCGGGTTGAAGGAGAAGGTGCTCGCGGCGCACCGGGCGGGCATCAAGCGGATCATCGTCCCGGAGCGCAACCGCGCCGATCTCGAGGAGGTGCCGAAGGAGGTCACGGACGAGCTCACGTTCTTCTTCGTGAGCCGCATGGAGCAGGTGCTCGAGGCCGCCCTCGAGAGCATGCCCATCCCGCTGACCCCGGCGCAGGAGGCTGCGGCCGAGGCGGAGAAGAAGCCCGTCGACAAGACGAGCCAGACGAGCAACTAGCGGAGGTCGCTCGACGCGGCGGCCGGGCCGCGGTCCTTCGGGATCGCGGCCCGCTGCCGTTTGTGGTGCGTCTGTCGGCTGTTCGACGGCGGGTTCGACACGCGCGACCGTCGAGTTTGGCGGTCGGGCTCGACGAAGCAATCCCGAGTGGATAGCCTCGAGGGCCCCATGCGGCCGTGCCCCAACTGCGGGTGGATGCTCAAAGAGACCGACCCGGTCTGCAACATGTGCGGGACCCAGATCCCGGGCGTGTCGGGGGGCGGTGCGCCCGCGCCCCCGCCGCCGATGGCCTCGGGCGGTGCCTACGCGCCGCCGGGGCCGCCCGCGGGAGGCGGTTACCCCGCGCCGCCGATGGGCGCCATGCGCGGCGGCGCCGCGCCCCCGCCGATGGTGCCGGGCTTCGGCGGAGGTGGCGGTGGGCAAGGGTTCGGCGCGCCGCAGCCTCCGCCGCCAGGTCCTGCCGCGGGCGGCGCGGCGTTCTCGGGCGGTGGCCCGCCGGAGGCGAACTTCCCCATGTCGCCCTGGGCGCGCGCCGCCCCGCCGCAGATGGACGCCCCGCCCGTGCCCGGCCTGCCGAGCGGCATGGGCGGCGGCATGGGCGGCGGCATGGGAGCACCGGGGATGGGCGCCCCCGGAATGGGCGCGCCCGGCATGGCGCCACAGATGGCGCCGATGGGCGGCATGTCCGGGATGGGCGCTCAACCCGGGATGGGCCCTCAGCCTGGGATGGGCCCTCAACCCGGGATGGGCTCGCCCGGCATGGGCGCTCCCGGGATGCCGCCGATGGTGCCCGGCATGGGCATGGGCGGCGGCATGGCTCCGCCGGCGGCCGCGCCTGCGTTCGGGTCGGGCGGCTTCGGCGCGCCTCCGCCGATGGTGATGCCGGGCGGCGCTCCGCCGGGCGCGCCGGCGCAGGCGCGAGGCGGCTTCGGTGGTGGAGGCGTCGCACCGCCGCCGATGGTCGCGCCGCCGCCGATGGTGATGGGCGGCGGCGCTGCGCCGGCGATGCCTCCTGGTGCCGCCGCTGCGCCTGGCGGCGCGCGCGTGCTCGTCGGCTTCCTCGTCACGTTCCAGAACGATCCGAGCGGCTCGTTCTGGCCGATCTACAGCGGTCGCACGCAGCTCGGCCGATCGAGCGCCGACGGCGTCGACATCGCCTTGGCCGACGCGAGCGCCTCGTCGCGCCACGCGAGCGTGCACGCCGATCCCGCGACGGGTCAGGCCTTCGTCGAGGACGACGGCTCGCGCAACGGCACGTTCCTCAACGAGCAGAAGCTCGGCTCACCCGAGCGGCGACAGCTCCGCGACAACGATCGCCTGCGCCTCGGCAGCACGACGTTCGTCGTCAAGCTGCTCGTGAGCTGAGCGCGCGCCGAATCGAGCAGCACGACGTTCGTCGTCGAGCTGCTCGTGAGCTGAGCGCGCGCCGAATCGGTCGATCAGCTGCCGCCGGAGCCGCCGTGGCCGCCGACGCCCGCGCCGCCGGTGCCGCCGGTGCCGCCGGTGCCGCCGGTGCCACCCGCGCCGCCGGTCGAGCTCGCGGTCGCGCCGCCCGCGCCGCCCGCGCCCGCGGCCGCCATCGTGCACTTGAGCACGCCCGTCGTGCCGTCTTCGACGCAGGTCGTCGTCGGGTCGCAGTCGGTGCTCGTCTGACAAAGCTGCCCGACCATGCAGCGCGCGGGGCAGCCCGGCGTCGTCTCGGGGCCGCCGCAGTCGACGTCGGTTTCGGCGCCGTTGCGCATGCCGTCGGCGCACGCCGGCGGCGCGACGGGGATCGAGCAGTTGAAGTACTCGACGATCTGTTCCTGATTCGGATCAGGCTCGCCGCCGTCGGGCACGTTGACCTGCGGGTAGTACACGCGGAACTTCACGTAGCCGAGCGCGACCGTCGATCCGGGCGACGAGTCCACCTCGGCGTGCGGGATCAGGTTCACCTGCGAGTTGCACTTCTCGCTCGCCGTGTAGAAGTCGAAGTGGTGCGTCTCGCCGTTGGCGCACACGGTGTCGAGGAACTCGCCGTCTTGCGTGATCGAGAACTGGCCCGCGAGGATCGGTCCGCCGCCCGCGCCCATGATGTCTTTGTTGCACATCGGCGACGTGACGACGCCCCCGCCCGCGCCGCCTGCGCCGCCTGATCCCGACGACGCCGACGCCGACGTGAGCAGGAAGAAGCCGCCGCCGACGCCCGTCGCG
>DASYCF010001286.1:0-1949 GCA_036500365.1 Byssovorax sp. | reverse complement strand
GTCGAGCTCTACAGCAACCCTCGCGCCACCGGGCTGGCCAGGAAGAGACCGAGGATTTCGGCCAAATCTCGGCCACACCGTCGCCGACACTGCGCGGACGAGCGGTTACGGCGCCCCTCGACACGCGTAACGCTCCCCGATTGTTACGGACAGCGCCGGTCGGATCCCCCCTCACGCGAGCGCCCGCGCGGCGTCGTCGAGTCGAACGAACGCGTAGCCGACGCGGCGCAGCGCGTCGAAGCACGCGGCGAGCGCGTCGAGGCGCCGTGAGAGCGGCAGAGCGAGCTCCGGCTGACCGTCGAGCTGCTCGAGGCCATCGCCCCGGTCGAGGAAGTCGAGCAGATGGAGCTCCACGTTGACCACCGGCTCGCCGAAGCACGCGCGCGCGAGGCGGCGCGCGCCGTCGGGACCCGCGAGCGCGATGCTCGTCCCGATGACAGGGAGGCGCAGGCGCGGGGTGACCTGGATCGGGAGCTCGACGAGCCCACGCCCGCCGCGCCGATGGAACGCGCGCGCGGGGCGATACGGACGCCGGGGCGCGACGAGGACGCGCGGCGAGTCGAGGATGGACTTCGACGCGAGGCCGCGCAGGCGAAGCAGGCCGAGCGCCAGCGCCTTCGCGCCGTAGTAGAGCGGGCACGGGAACACCGAGGAGTCCCACGCGACGCCGACCTCCTCGAGCGCGTCGAGCACGACCTCGTTCACCGTGTAGCCCGGCGCGCGAAAGCCGCGCGGGCGCTCGCCCGTCGCGGCCTCGATCGCCCGCGCCCCTTCGTCGACCTCGGCGAGGACCTCGGCGCGCGGCGCATACGCGAGGTCATAGCGGTGCGACCGAGAGTGGTTCTCGACGGCGTTGCCGCGGCGATGCAGCGCGCAGAGCGCGGCGGCGTTCGCCGGTCGGGCGAGGTCGTCGCCGACGGCGAAGAACGTCAGCGGCAGGCCGTGGGCGTCCGCGAACGACGCCGCGCGCGGCAGGCCGACGTCATAGCCGACGTGCGCGAGCGCGGCGGGCGACGGCTCGCCGTGGATGGCGAAGTAGTTCGGGAGCTCGTCGAGATCGATCGAGACGGCGCAGAGCCTCACGCGCGCCCCTCGATCGCGCCGAGCCGAGGCCGCGCGTCGCGACCCCGGCCCGCGTGCGTCAGCCGCCCGCCATCTTCGCGACCTCGGCCGCGAAGTCGTCCTTCGGGCCCTTCTCGATGCCCTCGCCGAGCTCGTAGCGGACAAAGCGCGTGATGGTGACCTGCGCGCCGGCGGCCTTCGAGGCGGCCTCGCGGAGCTTCTCGATCGTCTGGCCCGGCGTCACGACGCTCTCCTGCTCGAGCAGCGTCGACTCGGCGAACCACTTGTTGAGCTTGCCCTCGATCATCTTGGGCCACTGCGCCTCCTTCGAGGCGGTCTTCGGATCTTCCTTCAGCTGCGCCTCGAAGATCTCCTTCTGCTTCGCGATGGCGTCGGCCTTCACCTCGTCGCGCTTGAGGACGAGCGGGCGCATCGACGCGATCTGGAGGCACGTGTCGTCGGCGAACTTGACGACGGCGTCGTGCGACGCGGCGGCTGCGCCCTCGGTCTCGACGGCGAGGACGACGCCGATGCGACCGCCGAGGTGCACGTACGCCGCGCAGACGCCGTGCTTGCCGCTGCCGATCTCGACGCGATCCCAGCGGCGGACGGCGATCTTCTCGCCGATCTTCGCCGTGAGCTCGATGGCGAGATCGGCGACGGTCTTGCCGGCGATCGAGTGCGTCGAGAGGTCGGCGCCGTGCTTCGCCTCGTGGGCGAGGGCGTGCACGTCGGCCACGAACTGCTTGAACGCCTCGTTCCGGGCTGCGAAGTCGGTCTGGATGTTGACCTCGACGATGCTGGCCGCGCGCTTGTCGGAGAGCACGCTCGCGCGGACCTCGCCCTCGCTCGCGACGTTGCCGGCCTTCTTGGCGCTCTTCGCGAGG
>DASYCF010001285.1:0-2956 GCA_036500365.1 Byssovorax sp. | reverse complement strand
GGGTACTACTCCTACAAGTGGGCCGAGGTGCTCGAGGCCGACGCGTTCTCGCGGTTCCGCGCCGCCGGCGTTCACGACGCGGGCGTCGGCGCGGCGTTTCGCGCCGAGATCCTCGCGAAGGGCGACAGCGAGGACCCGATGGCGCTCTTCGTCGCGTTCATGGGCCGCCCGCCGTCGCTCGACGCCCTGCTCGCGCGGGACGGGCTCGCCTGACAGCGGGTCGACGAGCCATCCCCACTGGAACGCGGTCGTCGTCCGCGTGTATGGTACCCGGCCCGCATCGAAGGGGAGGCCGCGCGGCCTCCCGACAACGGCGCCACGGGCGCGCTGAATCGGAGGCGTGATGAAGGTCCGGATGCTGACGGCCGCTGCGATGCTCGCGGCCGTGTGCGCGTCGTCCTGCGGCTACTCGGAGGACGAGTGGAAGGCGCAGCTCGACAAGTACAACCAGCTCAACTCGCAGTACGACGCCGAGAAGGCCAAGGTCGCCGAGCTCGAGCGCAAGCTGAAGGAGATGGGCGTCGAGCTCGAGACGCGCAACACCGCGCTGTCGAACGCGAACGCGACCGTCGACGAGCAGGCGAAGGCGATCGCCCAGTACAAGGAGCGCGCGCACCAGCTCGAGCTCATCAAGGCGCGCTTCGAGAAGCTCCGCGCCAAGCTCGACGAGCTCACGCGCATCGGCCTCGCGGTCGTCATCCGCCACAACCGCATGGTGATCTCGCTCCCCGGCGACGTGCTCTTCGACAGCGGCAAGGACTCGCTCAAGAAGGAGGGCGAGGAGATCATCGAGAAGGTCGCGTCCGTCGTCCGCAGCGACCCGGGGCTCGCGACGCGCGACTACCAGGTCGCCGGCCACACGGACGACGCGCCGCTCCAGGGCGGGCAGTTCCGCGACAACTGGGGCCTCTCGCTCATGCGCGCGCGCAGCGTGCTCGTGCACATGGTCGGCAAGGGCGGCCTGCCGCGTGAGCACTGGAGCGCGGCCGGCTTCGGCGACACGGACCCCGTGGCGTCGAACGCGACGCCGGCGGGCAAGCAGAAGAACCGCCGCTGCGACCTCGTCGTCGTCCCGGCGATCGACGAGATGCTCGATCTGCGCACGATCGCGGGCAAATAGGAGCGCGATCAGCGCGCGGCGCGGGGGGCGCCGTCGCGCGGCTCGGTCACGACGAGGACGGCGCGCTCCCTCGCGAGGAACGACTTCGCGAGGGCCTGCACCGTCTTCGGCGTGACCTCGTCGAGCGCCTTGAGGGCGCGATCGGCGCGGCCGGGATCGAGCGCGTGCCGGAGCGCCGGCAGCGGCGTCGAGCGCGGCGCGCCGGCGGGCAAGCTCCCCTCCGACTCGGCCTTGCGCTGCTTCTCGAGCTTGAGCTTCACGTAGACCTTCGCCGCGCCGACCTCCGCGCCGGTCGGGCCGTCGTCGGCGAGGGAGGCGAGCTCGTCGCCGACGGTCTTCTCGACCTCGTCCTCTTTGCCGCGCTGCACCGCGACGTCGACGGCGAAGACGCTCGCCCGCGGACCGACGTCGAGCGCGGCGGCGGCGGCGGTCACGGCGCCCTGCCCGACGCCGAGGCGCCGCGCGAGGCGGCCGACGCGCGGATCGTCGAGGAGCTCGGCGAGGACGCGCGCGCTCGCGTCGCCCGCGTCGCCCTCGCCGGGGCACACGAAGCCGAACAGCAGGCGCGGCGCGGGCACGTCGTCGTCGACCGAGATGCGCTCGGCCGACGTCCGCGGCGCGATCGGCGCGCCCGCGCTGCGTGAGCCGCCGAGGAAGGCCGAGAGCAGCTGCTTCGCGCGCGCCTCGTCGACGTCGCCGACGATCGTGATCGAGGCCTTCGCGCGCGCGCGCTCGGCGGCCATCGCGTCGACGAGCAGCGTCTCCTTCGCGGTGTAGGCGTCGTCGCGCGCGCCGATGACGGTCCCGGCGAGGGGGCTCCCGTCGGGGAACAAGGCGTCGCCGAGCGCGAGCCACGCCTTGCCGTACGGCGCCGTCTCGAGCGCGCGGCGGCGCGGGGCGGCGGCGCGCCGGCGCATCGACGCGACCTCCGCGTCGGCGCCGTCGCCGAAGGCGAGCCGGACGCGCGCGGCGGCGAGCTCGACCGCCGCGTCGACGTCCTTCGGCGCGACGGTCATCGTGCTCGAGAGGTCGTTCGTCGCGGGGCCGCCGCGCTGTCCGACGGGCGTGGATCCGATGCGCACGCTCACGGCGGTCAGCGCGGCGCTCGCGTCGCGCCGGATCCGCGCGACGACGCCGGTCGACAGCGTGATCGCCGGCACGTCGTCGAGGCGCGTCGGCTCGCGGAGGAAGCCGAGCTCCTTCTCGAGGGCGGCGTCGCCCCCCATCGACTTCGCGCGCGCGGTCGCGCTCGCGGCGGCGAAGAGGCCCATCGGGTCGCCGCCGGGGCGCTGCCAGCCCGAGCTCGAGCCGACGACCATCAGCGGGAGCTTCGCGTCGAACACGCTGAGGTTCGCGAGCACGCCGCCGCCGCGCGGATCGCCGCCGACGCCGGTGATCTCGGGCAGCCGATTCTTGCCGAGCTGACGCGGGCGCGACGGCAGCGGGTCGTCGCCGAACGCGGGGAGCGCGCCCGGCGCGTCGACGCTCGGGGCCATGTCCTCGACCTCGGCCTGGCCGACGAGCTCCTGATCGGCGTAGACGGGGAACGTCGCGAGCGCGCGCTGGACCCGCTCGGCCGGCACGGCGACGAGGTAGTCGCCGCCGGTCGGCGGCACGCGGTCCTTCAAGAGCTGCGGGTTGAGGTCGCGCAGCGTCGACGTCGGCACCCCGGCCGCGCGCGCGATCGTCCGAAGGCGCGTCCCAGCGGGCACGGCGAGCTCGCCGAGGTCGGGCGCCTGGCCGAGGTCGGCGCCGTCGAGCCCGAAGCGCGCGCGGTTCGCCGCGACGATCGCGAACGCGTGGATCTGCGGCACGTAGTTGAGCGTCTCCTCGGGG
>DASYCF010001284.1:0-2840 GCA_036500365.1 Byssovorax sp. | reverse complement strand
CGCCGGCGCGGCAAGGACTCGCCCCTCGTGAACCAGAAGGAGGGCGCGGTGCTCGTCGAGATCATCGAGGCCGACCACGTCTTCGACGCGCTCGCCAAGCAGACCCAGAACATCGTCCAGCGCCTGCCCCTCGGGAAGACGCTCAGCCGGATGGCGCGCAGCAAGCCGAAGGGCGCCGCGAAGCCGCCCGCCCCTCCCGCGCCTCCCGCGCCGGCCCCGCCCGCCCCACCGGCCGAGGGCGAAGACGGCTCCTAGCGCGCGGTAGGCGAGTGCCCGCCGGCGGTAGGCGAGTTCCCGCCGGCGGTAGGCGAGTAGGTCCCGCCGGTAGGCGAGTGGCCGCCGGCGGTAGGCAAGTTGGTCCCGGCGGTAGGCGAGTTCCCGCTGCGGTAGGCGAGTAGGTCCGCCAGGTAGGCGAGTAGCTCCGAAGCCGAACCTCACCCCCCCAGCCCCCCTCTCCCTGTCGGGAGAGGGGGGAGCAGGTTCGCGTGGAGCTTCGGCGCTCGCCAACTCGGCCACGCGTAGGCGCTACGCTCGCTCGTGATGCGGAGGCTCGGTTGGGCGCTCGGATGGGGCGGTATCGCCAGCGTGGGCGTCGCGCTGGGCGGCTGCGGCGGCTGCGGCGGAGGCGCCGTGCCCGAGCCGGGGCCCGCTCGCGCGGACGCGTCGGCCGCCGCCGTCGCCGCGGTGGCAGACCCGCTCGCGCCGTGGCTCGACGCGCGCACGCTGCCCGCCGCGTGCGACGCCGAGCTCGGCCCCGCGGCGCGCTCGGTCGACGCGCTTCGACATGTGCGCGTCGACGGCGGCGCGGCGCCGAGCTTCGACGACAGCCTCGGACGGCTCGAGTACGCGATCGCCAGGGCGCGCCGCGCCGTGCAGGTCGGGGGCTACCTCCGCCTGCTCGGCGTCGAGCCGCGCCTCGCCGCGGCGGCCGAGGCGTGCGCCGGCCGCGGCGGCAGCGTCGAGGACGCGGCCTGGTCCGACAGCCACACCGCGCGCGTGCTCGACGCATACCGGGCGAGTGACGAGGGCCTGTCGGCGGAGCGTCGCTGGGCGCTCGACGGCGCGCGGCGCGAGCTCGAGGGGCGCGGCGCCGCGCTCGACCCCAGGGCGCGCGCGCGCATCGGCGCGATCGACGCCGAGCTCACGCGGCTGAAGACCGCCTTCGACGACAACCTCCGCGCGACGGCCGAGATCGCGGTCCCGCGCGCGGCGCTCGACGGGCTGCCGGACGACTACGTGCGCGCCCACGCGCCGACGGAGGGCGGCGCGCTCGTGACGCTGACGACGGCGCCGTCCGACTCCACGCCGTTCATCAACCTCGCCCGCGACCGCGGCGCCGCGCGCGAGCTCTACTTCGCGCGGGATCGACAGCTCGCCGCGAACGTCCCGTTGCTCGAGCGCGTGCTCGCGTTGAGGAGCGAGAAGGCCGGGCTCCTCGGCCGGGCGACGTGGGCCGATCTCCGGATGGCGGGCCGGCTCGCCGCGGGACCAGCGGCGGTGCGCGACTTCCTCGACCGCATCGCCGACGCGATCCGGCCGAACGCCGAGCGCGAGCTCGCGGCGCTCAGCGGGGAGCAAGCCGCGCTCGGCGGAGCGCCAGGCGCGCCGGTCGCCGACTTCGACGAGAAGTACCTCGAAGGTCGGCTCGAGGCGCGGCGCGGCTCGTCGGCCGACCTCGACGTCCGCGACTACGTCGAGCTCTCCGACGTGCTCGCCGCCGCGTTCCGGATCTACGACGAGCTCTTCGACGTCCGCGTGCGCGAGGTCCACGTGCGAACGTGGCACCCGAGCGTCCGCGTGCTCGATCTGTTCGACGCATCCGGCGTGCTCGGGCGCGTGTACCTGGACCTCGAAGACCGGCCGGGCAAGCGCCCGTCGACGGAGTCGATGCCGCTCGGCGCCTGGAAGATCGCCGCGGAGGCTCCGGCGCGCGAGGTCACCTTGGTGATCGCCAACCTCGCGAAGTCGAGCGACCAGCGGACGCACCTCTCCGCGGACGAGGTGCGCGACGTCTTTCACGAGCTCGGCCACGTCCTGCAAGGCGCGCTGCCGCGCTGCGAGCTGCCGGCGCTCGCCGACAACGCCGCCCCGCGCGACTTCGTCGAGGTGCCATCGCAGCTCTTCGAGCGCTGGGCGACGGAGCCCGCCGTCGTCGCGATGTACGCGCGGGACGCGCGCGGCGGCGCTGCGCCCGACGCGATCCTCGAGCGCCTCGCGCGGCGCCGCGACCGAGGAGCTCTCGCGAGGCAGCAGCAGGTCGCGATCGCCAAGCTCGACCTCGCCTACCACACGGCGCCGCCCGGCTTCGACAGCGCCGACCTGCTCGATCGCGTGTGGCGCGCCGACGTCCTCCTCGCGCGGGAGCCCGGCACGCACGCGCAAGGGCGGCTCTACCCGCTCGTCACGACCGGCTACGACGCGGGCTACTACGCGTACCAATGGTCCGACGCGTGGGTCGTCGACGCGTGGACGCGGTTCGAGGCCGCGGGACCGCTCGATCGCGGGACCGCGCAGGCGCTTCGACGCGAGGTGCTCGAGCGCGGCGCGTGCGAGGACCCGCGCGAGGCGATGACGCGCTTTTTGTCGCGACCGCCGAGCGACGAGGCGTTCCTCGCCGAGCTGCGCCGCCCGCGGTAGGCGAGCCGAACCTCCGAGCCGAACCTCACCCCCCCAGCCCCCCTCTCCCTGTCGGGAGAGGGGGGAGCCGGAGAGACGATCAAGTCTCGGCTTGCGGTGTTCCCCCCTCTCCCGAGAGGGAGAGGGGGGCTAGGGGGGTGAGGTTCGGCTTCGCCGCACGACGCCGAGGTTCACCCGCGGGCTGCGCGACCGGCTCGCCGCCG
>DASYCF010001283.1:0-5294 GCA_036500365.1 Byssovorax sp. | reverse complement strand
AGTGAATTCGGACGTCCGCTGCGATTTGCCCCAACACTTCCCAGAGATCGCTAATTGCTCGGTGTTCGTATCGAATTCACGCTCCCCTTTTAAATTGGGCGCGGACGGGGAATCATGTAACGCCTTCAGCGTAAGCGGGATGTGGGGGCGGCTTTCCCAGGGTAGCTCGTGGACTCGCAACCCTGGGCTGAAAGATTGAACCGCGTCGCGGTTCGTTGGGCCCGTGTGCGGGATTGGCGGCGGGGGTTGCGGGTGGTTTGTGGCGCCGCGTTGCGGCTGGGGGTGGTGTGGGGCGCGGTCAGGGGCTGAGGCTCGCTGGCTATGGACTGGCGCCGCGTTGCGGCGGAAATCAAGAGGCACTACCGCCCTCGGCCTTTCTCCTCGCTGATCACTCGGCGGCGTCAGTTGCTACCCCCGGCGGAGCCGGGGGCTGACGGTCGGTCGTGATCAGCTCGCCGTGCTATGCGGGGTCGCGTTTGAGGAACTTGTCGAGGATGCCGTTTACAAATGGGGCGGAGTTGGCGCTGCCGAAGCGTTTGGCGAGTTCGACGGCTTCGTTGATCGCGGCCCGGCCGGGCGTATCCGTGTACAGGATTTCGTAGGCGCCGAGGCGGAGCACGTTGCGATCGACCCGCGCCATGCGCTCGATGCGCCAGTTCGTGCTCGCGGCGCGCACGATCTCCTCGACCTTAGCCAGGTCCTCGGAGACGCCGCGCACGATGCGGTCGGCGTAGGCGCGCGCGTCCGGCGTGAGCGCCGTCTCCGCCGCGTCGGACGCGGCGACGCGCCAGAACCACGCGATCGTGCGCTCGAGCGCGGCGTCGTTGCCCTCGAGCGCGAACAGCATCTGCAGCGCGGCCTCGCGGCCGCTCGTACGGGCGCCCACGTCAGCGTCCTCGCCGGGCGTCGGGCGGCGTCACGCGTCGCCCCGCATCGAGACCAGCGGCACGCGCTCGACCACCGTGAGGCCGAAGCCCGTGAGGCCGGCGATCTTGCGCTGGCTGTTGGTCAAGAGCTTGAGCTCGCGGACGCCGAGGTCGGCCAGCACCTGGGCGCCGAGGCCGAACTCGCGCAGCGTCCACTCGCGCGGGGCGAGCTCCGTGTCGGTGCGCACGCTCGCGCGCGCCACGCCGTCGACGTCGACCGCGGCGCGCGCCTCGAGCTCGAGCGCGAGGTCGCCGCGCGGCGGGATGTAGAGGACGACGCCCGCGCCCGCCTGCTCGATGGCGAGGATCGCCTCGCGCAGGTTCGATCCCCCGTCGAACGGCGTGGAGCTGAACAGATCGCCGACGAGCGACCCCGTGTGCACGCGGCACAGCACGGGCCCCGTGAACGCCGGCTGCTCGCCCTCGGCCGCCACGGCGGGCGCGCCCTTCGCGAGCGCGAAGAACTGCCGCGACTCGCCGACGATCTCGTACACCACCGCGGTCCACTCCGTGCCGGTCACGTCGAGGCGCAGCTGCCGCTCGGTCACGCGCCGCACCAGGCGCTCGGTCTGCAGGCGATACTGGATGAGGTCGGCGATCGTCAGGATCGTGAGGTCGTGCTTCCGCGCGAACGCCTCGAGATCGGGCATGCGCGCCATGGTCCCGTCGTCGTTCATGATCTCGCAGATCACGCCCGCGGGCTTGAGGCCGGCGAGCCGCGCGAGGTCGACCGAGCCCTCGGTCTGGCCGGTGCGCACGAGGACGCCGCCGCGCCGGGCGCGCAGCGGGAAGACGTGACCGGGCGTCACGAGGTCGGTCGGGCGCGCGTCGTCGGCGATGGCGACGCGGATCGTGTGCGCGCGGTCCGCCGCGCTGATGCCCGTCGTCACGCCGGAGCGCGCCTCGACGCTCACGGTGAACGCGGTGCCGAGCGGCGGGCCGTTGCGCCCGGGCGCGGCCATCATCGGGAGCTCGAGCCGCGCGACGTGCTCCTCCTCGAGCGTGAGGCAGATGAGCCCGCGGCCGTGCATCGCCATGAAGTTGATGGCCTCGGCCGTGACGCAGCCGGCCGCCATCGTGAGGTCGCCCTCGTTCTCGCGGTCCTCGTCGTCGACGAGGATCACCATGCGGCCCGCGCGGATCTGATCGAGCGCCGCGTTCACGCGCTCGAGCATCGCCGAGTCGATCGTCAGCCTGTGCGACATCGAAGATCCTCCCGCCGCGCCGCGCTCAGGTGCGCCCGCACGCGTGGCCGGCGCCGCCGGCGTCTCGCTCATGTGATCCACGGTGCTCCTCCATGTCCCCCGAAATCGTGACTCTGGGGAGCCGAGCGCCCCGCGTCGAGGTTGGACTAGCCGCCTTCGCTCCCGCGGCGGGGCCCCTGCGCGACGAGCAGCTTCTCGATGAGGTTCGCCGAGTAGCTCGACAGGCCCTTGAAGACGACGCCCATGCCCGGCGGATCGTCGTGCACGCGCACGACCTCGCCGACGCCCTCGATCGTCTCGATGTCGTCCATGATGACGGTGAACGTGAGGTTCACCTTCGTCCCGACGGGCAGCGGCGTCTTCGAACGCACGAAGACGCCCGTGCGCGAGATATTCGTCACGTACTCGGCGATGAACGCGTCGTACGACTCGAACTCTTTGTTGATGGTGACGCGCTCGTCTTGCCGCTCGGGCGCGGACGGGTCGTCGTTCGGCGGGTCGGCCACGGTCACCTGCCCTGCAGCACGAACTGCTCGAGGTGGAACTCCTTGCGCGGCACGAGCTCGATGCGGCGCTGGAAGATGCGCTCGGCCTCGGTCAGCGCGACGCGCTCCTCGCCCTTCAGGTAGCCGCACACGTCCGGGTGCGCGTTGACGACGATCGAGTAGCCCGGCAAGTCGGAGAGCTGACGGCGGATCTGGCGGAGGATCTCGTACGAGACCGTCTGCTTCGACTGGATCTGCCCGTCGCCGCTGCAGTAGGGGCAATCCTCGAGCATCACCCGGCCGAGGCTCTCGCGCGTGCGCTTGCGCGTCATCTCGATGAGGCCGAGGTCCGAGATGCGGTTGAGCGTCGTCTTCGCCTTGTCGCGGAGGAGCAGCTCCTCGAGACGCTTGCGCACCTTCTCGCGGTTCTGCGTCCGCTCCATGTCGATGAGGTCGAGGATGATGAGCCCGCCGATGTTGCGGAAGCGGAGCTGGTAGGCGATCTCCTCGACGGCCTCGAGGTTCGTCATGAGGATCGTCTCCTCGAGATCCTTCGACCCCTTGCCGACGAACCGGCCGGTGTTCACGTCGATCGCGGTGAGCGCCTCGGCCTGGTCGATGATCAGGTGACCGCCCGACGTGAGCGGGACCTTGCGCTGCTGCGCGCGCTGGATCTCCTCCTCGATGCCGTACGCGTCGAAGATGGGCTCCTCGTCCTCGTAGAGCTCCACGGCGTCGGCGCGCTCGGGCATGAACATCTCGATGAACTTCTTCAGCCGCACGTACTCCTCGCGGCTGTCGATCACGATCTTCTCGATGTCGTCGGTGAAGAGGTCGCGCGCCGTCTTCGTCACGAGGTCGAGCTCGGTGTAGAGGCACACGGGCGGGCGCGGGTTCACCTCGCGCTTCTTGATGACCTCGCCCCAGAGCCGCACCAGGTAGCCGATGTCGGCCTTGAGCTGCTTCTTCGTGAGGCCCTCGGCCATAGTGCGGACGATGAGCCCGCCCTGCGGGGGCTTCATCGCCTCGATCGCCTCGCGCAGGCGCGAGCGCTCCTTGTCGGAGCCGATGCGCTTCGAGATGCCGACGTGCTCGACCGTGGGCAGGTACACGACGTAGCGGCCCGGCAGCGAGACGTGGCTCGTGACGCGCGCGCCCTTCGTGCCGATGGGCTCCTTCGAGATCTGGACGACGACCTCTTGCCCCTCGCGCACGACCTCACGGATCGGCGTCTGCTTCGAGACGCGCATGCCGCCGTCGTGGCCCTTCTTCGCGGAGCCGCCCTGGCGACCGCCGCCGCGGCCGCCGCTGCCACCGCGGCCCGCGCCGCCGGAGCCGCCGCGATCGTTGCGGCCCGAGCGGCGCCCGTCGTCGCGTCCGCGGTTGCCCTGTCGATCT
Organism: Byssovorax sp.; assembly: GCA_036500365.1. Lineage (GTDB taxonomy): Bacteria > Myxococcota_A > Polyangia > Polyangiales > Polyangiaceae > DASYCF01. Next base: position 1,280 of record DASYCF010001283.1, on the reverse strand, counting down.
CCGCGCGCCTGCTGCTGGCCCGCGCCTTCGCGCTTCTGTTGCTGCTGCGCGGGCTGCGAAGCCGCAGACTGCGGAGTCGCCGCGAGGGCCTGCTCGACGGCGGGCGACTTGCGATCGGCGGTGCTGCCCGACCGACGGACGCGACCGCCGCGCGATCGACGCGAACGCGTGCGCGTCATCGACACGTCCGGCTCGCCCTCGACGGGCGCGCCATCGGTCGTCGCGGCGGGTGCGGGCTCTTCATCGCCGTGGTGCTGCGGCGCGCCGGGCGACGCCTTCGTGTCGGCGCTCGCGTCGACGTCGACGTCGGTCTCGGCCTCGACGCGCGGGAGCGGCGCGTCCTCGGCGTCGACGTCCGGCTCGGGCGCGTGCGGCGGCGCGAGCTGGATGTCGAGCGACGCCGTGTGCGGCTCGCTCGGATCGAGCGCGCGATGGGTCGACGCAGGCGGCGCAGCTTCGACCTCGGGCTCCGGCTCGCGCTCACCAGGCTCGTCGGCGACGGCCTCGTCCGCGATGGCCGACTCGGCCTCGGCGTGCGCGGCGTCGGCGTCCATCGGCTCGACGTAACCGTCGCCTTCGCCTTCGGCTTCGCTCTCGCCTTCGCTCGCGTGCGCGTCGACGTCGCCCTCGGGCGCGTCGTCGGCTGCGTGCGCGGCGTCGTGCGTCGCGCCCTCTTGATCGGCGGCGTTCACGTCGTCGGCGAGCGCCTGCGCGGGCGACGGTCGGCCCGCGCGCTCTTCTTCGTGCGGCCTCCTGTGCCCGGCGAGGTACGCCTCGAAGTCGTCGGGTCGGATGAGATCTTCGACGTGCAGGAACGCGGCGCGCTCGAGGCCCACGTCGATGAACGCCGCCTGCATGCCGGGGAGCACGCGGCTCACCTTGCCGAGGTAGATGTTGCCGAGCGTGCCCTTCTGCGTCTCACGCTCGATGTGAAGCTCGGCGATGATCCCGTTCTCGATGAGGGCGACGCGCGTTTCGCGGATGTCTACGTTGATGACGAGGATGTTCTTTGCCATGACCTGCTCCGCGCCGGGCGCGGATGCGCGGAGCGTTACCACGGCGGGGAACAGCGCCAAAGCCGCTTCGGCGCTGGTTCGCTACGAGCCGCAGCCCTGGCTCGGGCCGTCGCACGCGACCGAGCACTGCTCGCACACGACGCAGTGCTGGAGGCTCGCGTAGGCGGAGCCGCCCTCGGGGTGCGCGTTGATGCACAGGTTCAGGCAGTCGGCGTCGTTCGGGTACATCACGCCGATTTTCTTGTTGGTCTCGATCTGCTGCCA
>DASYCF010001282.1:0-10279 GCA_036500365.1 Byssovorax sp. | reverse complement strand
CATGCGCGAGGTCGCGGCGGCGTCGCTGCTCATCGGCGTGCGTGACAACGACCTGAAGGGGAGCCTGCCCACCGAGCTCGACCAGCTCGCGCTCGTGCACGGCGACCCGTCGAAGCAAGAGGAGCATTGCCTGCGCGCGCCTGGCGACGACGAGCCGACGGGGAGCGCCGACGCGCTCGCGCGGTGCCGGGCCTTCATCCGCGCGCGCGCGCTCGAGGCGCTCGCAGGGCTCGACGCGCGCTCCGTGCCCGACCCGTCGGTGCGCGTGGATCTCGACGTCTCGCTGTCGCTGCGCGGCCGCGTCACCGCGTCGCTGCCGCTCTTCTGGGTGCGCATCGGCCAGGCGATGCACGCGCTGCAAGACAGCTTCGCGCACACGTACCGCACCCCGAGCGGCGAGGAGGTCACCGTCGACTTGAACTTCATCGATTACGCCGACGGCACGCTGGTCGTGTCGCGCGACGGGCCGCCGCACCTCATGCCGCTCGACGACTGCAACGCGGGCGACGGCCTCCGCGACCGCAACAAGGCGCTCGCGACCGAGGCGTCGGCCGATCTGCTGCTCGCGGCGCTCGATCCCGCGACGAGCAGCGCGGAGAAGGCGACCGCGATCGACGGCGTGCTCGACGCGTACCTCGGCTATTCACCCGGGTGCACGATCGACAACGCGTGGTGCGACGCGGCGGAGAACGCGTACTCGAACCCGTCGTGCGGGTGCGAAGCGGCGGGCGCCGCGCAGGGCGGCTGGCTCGCGCTGCTCGGGCTCGCGGGGACCCTCGCGGGCCTGCGCGCGCGGAGGCGGAGGCGCGGCATCGAGCCGCGCGCCGCAGGCCTCGTCGCGGCGGCCGCGCTCGGCCTCGTCGCGCTCCCCGCGCGCGCGGCGGCCGAAGACGCGCCGGCGCCGCAGGCTCCACCGACGACGACCGCGACGCCACCGACCATCACGCCGCGCACCGACGCCGAGGTGAAGTCGGCCGTGAAGGAGCAGGAGCACGCGTCGCCGATCGCGCTCGTCGCGGGCGTCGCCGGCTCGTTCGACGACGTCGCGCTCGCCGGCGCGGTCGGCGTGCACGTCCGCGTGAACGACCGCTTCATCGTCGGCGTCGAGGGCGAGCTCAACGCCTGGTACGGCTTCAACAGCCAACGCCTCGTGCTCGGCGACGCGAACGTCTACGCGACCGGGATCCTGCGCTTCCCGATGAAGTACGAGCCGATCAACCTGCGCACGACGCTGCAGGCCGGCGCCGCGATCGACATCGTCGCGCTGTACGGCGTGCCCTCGGGCAGCGTGGGACCGTTCCTCGGCGTGTATCCGCTCGGCCTCGAGTGGAAGGCCAGCGGGCACGTGTTCCTCGTCGCGAACCCCCTGGGCTTCGCGCTGCCCGTGCCGCACCTCGTCGGCACGCCGTTCATTTACCCGCAGTTCCGATCGCAGGTCGCGCTCGAGGTGTCGCTCTGAGGCGCAGCGCGCACGGAGCACGAGCGGCCGCACGCGCTCGGTGCTCTGCTGCGCGGCCGTGACCCGCGACGCCGCACACCGCGCGATCGAGGCCGTGGTGCGCATCGAGTCGGCGCGCCTCATCGCCGGGCTCGCGCGGATCGTCGGCGACGTCGGGCGCGCCGAGGAGCTCGCGCAGGACGCGTTCGTCGCCGCGCTCGAGCGCTGGCCCGTCGACGGCATCCCGCTGAACCCGGGCGCGTGGCTCATGCAGACGGCGAAGCGGCGCGCGATCGACGCCATCCGGCACGCCCGCGTCGCCGAGACGAAGCACGCCGAGCTCGGGCGCGAGGCGGACGATCGCGCCGATCTCGCCCCGCTCGCGCTCGAGGACGCGATCGACGACGACGTGGGCGACGACCTCCTGCGGCTCGTGTTCACCGCGTGCCACCCCGTGCTCTCGCGCGAGGCGCGCGTCGCGCTCACGCTGCGGCTCCTCGGCGGCCTGACGACGGACGAGATCGCGCGCGCGCTCCTCGCGACCGAGCCGACGATCGCGCAGCGCATCGTCCGCGCGAAGCGCGCGCTCGCGGACGCGAACGTCGCCTTCGAGGTGCCGCGCGGCGGCGAGCTCGAGGCGCGCCTCTCGTCGGTGCTCGAGGTCGTCTACCTCGTGTTCAACGAGGGCTACGCGGCGACGGCGGGCGAGGACTGGATGCGCACGGACCTCTGCGACGACGCGCTCCGCCTCGCGCGCATCCTGCAGGGGCTCATGCCGGACGAGGCGGAGGTGCACGGGCTCGCGGCGCTGCTCGAGATCCAGGCGTCGCGGGCGAAGGCGCGCGTCGGCCCCGCCGGCGAGCCCGTGCTGCTCCTCGATCAGAACCGCGCGCGGTGGGACCACGTGCTCGTGCGGCGCGGCCTCGCCGCGCTCGACCGCGCCGAGGCGATCGGCGGCGTCGCCGGGCCGTACGTCCTCCAGGCCGCCATCGCGGCGTGCCACGCGCGCGCGAACACCGCGAGCGAGACCGACTGGGCGCGCATCGCAGCGCTATACGCCGCGCTCGCGCTCGTCACGCGGTCGCCCGTCGTCGAGCTGAACCGCGCCGTCGCCGTCGCGATGCACGAAGGCCCCGCCGCCGGCCTCGCCGTCGTCGACGCGATCGCGCACGACAAGGCGCTCGAGGGCTATCACCTCCTCCCGAGCGTGCGCGGTGACCTGCTCGCCAAGCTCGGACGAACGGCCGAGGCGAGGTCCGAGCTCGAGCGCGCCGCCGCGATGACGAAGAACGAGCGCGAGCGCACCTTGCTCCTCGCCCGCGCCGCCGGCCTCAGCGTCGAGCCCGCGAAGTGATTGCTTGCACGCCCAGGACGATGGAGAGACCATGCCGTGGGAGGTATTTCACATGACGAAGAGCAACGTCTCGCGGGTCGTGTTCGTGCTCGGGGCTTGCGGTGCCCTGGCAGGATGCTCGAATGGGTTGGCCATGGACGGGTCCCTCGGCGCCGATTCGGTCGACACCTCAGCGGCCGCGGATGTGCCCCCCCCCCGCGGGTCATCCCGATCCGATCGCCTACGTCTCGTTGCCGAACGGAAACCGCGTGGAGTTCTTTGACTTCGGCGACCGCGCGCTCATCACGGAGGCCGGCAGGGCGGACGTGGCCCCGGTCCTCAATGGGATCCACAGGCAGTCGCTCGCCAACGTGTGGCAAGAACTGACGGACGACCCCGTTCCTCGTACAGTGGCTGCGCTCGATGCACGGCTTGAATCGAAGTCGGCGGCGACGCAGGCGATGTCGGTCTCGAGCCGACGCGGTTGGCCCCCGCGCGACGCACCCTCGAGTCCCTCCGATCCCGATTCCTCGACGCAGTCGGGTGGGGCAGCAGGCGTCACGCCGGGCGAGTGCGGGAACGGTTGTTGCAACACTACATGGCTGCAGAACAACCTCTGCATCAACATCGGCGGAGACTACACCTGGTACCTCTTCGACTACGGCTGGAGTTACGTCAACTCCTCAAGCATCAGCGAGTACGATGGCGTCGTTTGCGCCGCCACCGGCACGAGCGAGTACACCGTCGACATCAGCGGCGGCTACGGCGGTGTTTGGGACGTTCCTGAGGCGCATTGGCGCAGTTACCACTGGTCGGAAGGCTGCTGCGATGAGAGCCTCACTACGCAGGTGAACTCAGCCACGAATACGCATCTACACACGTATTGTGGCGGGTTGTACCATTGAGGATGGTCGCTAAATGCGGACTACAATCGTCTTGATCAGCCTGCTCCTCGGCGTCGCGGGTTGCTCCAGCGAGATCGTGCTGCTGAACGAGCGCGGATTCCAGGCGCCGGCCGGCTACGACCCGCCGTCGAACGGCGCCGGATCGACTGGCTCGCTCGTCGCCCTCCCTATCGCTGGATGCACTGCGTATCACCTGGGGGACGGCTCCAACACGGCAACGTCCGACAGCGACTTCGGCGTCGTCATCAAGCAACAGTCGGAGGACTCAGAGGTGGTGGTCGACGTCAACCGGGGTGCTGAGACGCTCGTCGAAAGGCGCTACGATGAGACGTTCTTCGCGTCTGGCGCGGTCGACGAGTTCGCCGTGCCTGCATCATCCGGCTCGTCGGCGAACGAGCTCGTGCTTCGATACTGGGGCTCGGTCGACCCCGTCGGCGCGCCCGACTGCCCCCCGCTCTCCGACGAGGGCCCCTGACGGGTCAGCGGGAAGGCGTCGACAGCGCGACGCGCACGTGGGCGCGGAGCGAGCACTGGCCCGTGCACGGCGTCACGTCGCCCTGGCACTCTTCGTACGTGTAGTCGAGCTCGAGCGCGCCGGCGCCGAGGTCGCCACGGAGCTCCTCTTCAGCGGTCCACCAGCCGTTGTTGTACTCGTGGCGCGAGCGGCGCCGGAGATCGACGCGCGCGCCCTCGACGCTGCCGCGGAACGTCGGCCCGCCGTGGAACGCGAGCAGCGCGCGGCCACCCGGCGTCGCCTCCCACGCCGCGACGTCGCCGAGCGGATCGTCGCGCCCGAGCGGCGCGGGACCGCTGAAGAAGAAGCACGTCGGCGGCGTGGGCTTCACGGCGGTCCACGTCACGCTGGCGACGCGCGGTCCCTCGGCGGGCGGCGTCGGCACGTACGCCTCCCGCGGCGCGGCGGGGATGATCACGATCGCCTGCGGCGGCGGCTCGACGACGCACGCGAGCGCGGCGCACGCGAGCGCGGCGAGCGGCAGGATCGAACGCGCCGTCACCGCCATCGCCTCATCGTACAAGCACGCCCTCGCATGTCGCGTCGGCTCACGCGCCCCGAGGTGCGCAGCGCGACGGACGAGGTGACGGCGAGGGCCACGCGAGGCGTGATCGCAGCATGTTGCGTACAGTTGGACGTGCGTGCAACATATTGCACCAAGCCCGTCGCGCGCGCGCCACGGCTGCCCGCGCGCGCCGAGCGAGCGACGTCGCGTGGCCCCGCGTGGCCTCGCGGACTGCGGGTAGTCGAAATCAAGCGCGAGCGATCCGACGGCGCGACAGGCGATCGAAGCGCAGCGCCAGCAAGAGGCCGACGGACGTGAGCCCCGCCGAGAGCCCCCACCACACGCCGCGCGCGCCCAGCGGCGTGAAGAAGCCGAGCCACACGGCGATCGGGACGCCGATCAGGTAGTGGCCGACGAGGTTCGCGTTCTGCGAGAACCGCGTGTCGCCCGCGCCTCGCAGCGCGGCGCCGAACACGCACTGCGCGCCGTCGGACAGCTGGAAGAAGCCGGCGATGACGACGAGCGGAGCGGCGGCCGCGACGATCGACGCGTCGTCGGTCAGCACGCGCGCGCACGCCGCCGGCGCGGTGAAGAACACCATCGCGCAGAGGCCCATGAAGCCGCAGCCCGTCGCGGCGCCGAGGAAGCCTGCGCGCCGCGCGGCCGCCGTGTCGCCGCGGCCGACCGCGCGCCCGACGAGCACCGTCGTCGCCGAGCCGACGCCCAGCGCGACCGTGAACGTGAGGCTCGCGAGCGAGAGCGCGACGTGGTGCGCGGCGACGGTGAGCCGACCCATGCGACCGCAGAAGAGGGTCGCGAGCGTGAACGCGCCGACCTCGGCGAGGAGCTGCACGGCGACGGGCACGCCGAGCCGCGCCGCGCGCGCCATGAGCACGGGATCGCGCGGGCGCGCGGCGCGCGGGTCGTCGACCTTCACGCGGCGCACGGCGTCGAGCACGACGAGCATCGACGCGGCCGACGCGATCGTCGACGCGATGCCCGAGCCGAGCACGCCGAGCGCGGGCGCGCCGACCGCCGGCAGCCCGATCGCGACGAGCGCGCGATCGCCGAAGACGAAGAGGCCGTCGAGCGCGAAGTTGATCACGTTGGCGACGATCATCGACACGACGATCGCTCGGGCGGCGGACGCCGCTTGCAGGTAGCTGCGCGCGGCCGCAAACACGAGAAAGCAAGGCAAATTGAGCGCGCGTCCCACGAGGAACGTGCGCGCCGTCGACGCCGTCTCGGCGTCGATGCCGAACAGCTCGAGCATGGACGCGACCGCGGCCAGCAGGACCAGCAGCGGCACGGTCGCGTACAGCGCGAGGCGCAGCGCCTGCCAGTATGCCGCGCGCGCGCCGACCCGATCGCCCGCGCCGAACGCCTGCGCGACGAGCGGCTCTGCGCCGCTGACGAAGCCCATCCCGACGAGCGACAGCGCGAAGAAGAGCACGTTGCCGATCGCCATCGCGCCGAGCGCCAGCGAGCCGAGGCGCCCCACGATCGCCGTGTCGACGAAGCCGAGCATGCTCGACCCCGCGAAGCCGAGCGACAGCGGGAGCGCGAGCTGCAGGAGCTCGCCGAAGGCCGCGAGGACGCCGTCGCGCGGGGGCGGCGCCGGCTCCGTCGCTTCGTGGGTCGGCACGGGCGGGCGAGCTTAGACGGGCGCGGCGCAGGTCGCGCGCTCGTTCGTGACGCGCGCGCTCAAAGCAGGCGCGCGCCGCGGACCCACACGGCGAACGGCGCGGCGTCGTCCGAGAACGCGATCGAGGCGAGCACGGCGTCCCGCGTCGAGGCGTACGGAGGCACGGTGAGCGCGACGAGATCGGCCTCCTTTCCCGGCTCGAGCGTTCCCACGACGCCGTCCAGATCGAGCGCCTCGGCGCCGCCGAGCGTGGCCATCCGGAAGAGCTCGGCGGGCGTGCGCGGCGCGCCGACGCAGAGCGCGTTGTCGTACGCGTGCAGCATCGCGCGGCGGATCGAGAGGCTGCGACCGGCGCCGACGTCGCTGCCGAGCGCGACCTTGACGCCGCGCTTCGTCGGCTCGTCGAGCGGCATGCGCCCGCTGCCGAGGAAGAAGTTCGAATCGGGGCAGTGGGCGATGCGCGCGCCGCGCGCCGCGACGAGATCCCACTCGACGGCGGAGAGGTGCACCGCGTGCGCGAGCAGCGTGCGCGGACCGAGCAGCCCGGTCGCGTCGTACACGCCCGCGTAATGCTCGGCGAACGGGTGGAGCTCGAGCGTGAGCGCGCCCTCGCGCTCGTTCTCGGCGAGGTGCGTCTGCGTGAACAGCCCGCGGCGCGACGCGAGCTCGGCGGCGCCCTCGAGCAGCCCGCGCGAGCACGAGATGGCGAAGCGCGGCGTGACGACGAAGCGCAGGCGCCCGCCGTCGCGGCCGTCCCAGCGCGCGGCGAGCGCGTCGGCCGCCGCGAGCGCCTCGAGCGCGTGCACGGTGACCTCCGGCGGCGCGTGCTGATCCATCAGCGTGAGCCCGGCGAACGCGCGGAGGCCCGACGCCTCGAGCGCGAGGAACAGCGCCTCGGTCGCGGACGCGCTCGACGTCGAGAACACCGCGCTCGTCGTCGTGCCCGCTGCCACGAGGCTCCGCGTGAACTCGCCAGCGACCTCGGTCGCGTAGGCGAGGTCGCGCATGCGCGCCTCCTCGGGGAACACGGAGCGCTCGAGCCAGTCGAGGAGCGGCCCCGTCGCGCTGCCGACGACGCGCAGCTGGGGGAAATGCACGTGCGCGTCGACGAACCCGGGCACGAGCACGTGCGGGCGCAGATCGACGTCGTGGCTGCTCGCCGACGCGCCGCGGTCGACGCCGACGATGCGCCCGCGCTCGATGACCACGCGCGCGTCGTCGACGAAGCGCGGCTCCGCCTCGCCGGCGATCGGCGTGAGGAGGCGCGCGCGGAGGGCCGCGCTCGGCGGGGTCATCGAACCGCGATCTCGCTCTTCTTCGCCCAGCCCATCGTGGTCTCTTGCGCGTTGGGATCGACGGCGGCGCCGCCGTAGACGAGCAGCCAGCCGTCGACCTCCTTGACGATCATGACGGACTGGTTGGGCTGGACGAGGCCGGTCTCGTGCTGCAGGTCGCCCGGCTCTTGGAGGAGGGGGACGGCGCGGAGCGCGCGGCCCATGCGGAGCTCCGCGCTCCCCTTGTCGACGCGGCCGATGTCGGCGCGACGCCGACGCGCGCGCGCGTCCTCGTCGGGATCCTCGAAGTCGCGCGGGTTCGCGTCGCGCGGGTTCACGTCACGCGGGTTCACGTCGCGCGGGTTCACGTCACGTGGATCGAGGCCGTCCTTGTAGAGCTTCTCGATCTCGGCCTGCGGATCGAGGCCCCCCGTCGGCAGCGCGCCGAATCCCTTGTCTACGGGCGACGGCTGCAGCGCGCGCGGGATGACGGCGACGGTCGGGCTCGCGAGCCCCGTCGCGCGGAGGACGGCTGGTGTCGCGGACGCGGCGACGAGGCCGAGCGCCGTCGCCGTCGCCGCAAAGGCGATCAGGTTGAGCGCGCGAACCCCCGCCGGCGGAGCGGGCCTGCCGTCGACGCGCCGCGCGCGCGGCCTCGGCGCTGCGGCCGTGGCCGTCGGGAACCCGGCCGAGTCCCGGGAAGGCCGTGAGCTCGCGTCTGCCCCCGAAGCCGCGGGGGTCGCGCCAGGTTTCACGGGCTCGGGCGCGTGGTCCATCGCGGCCTGAGCATACTGCCCGGCGCCCCGAGCGCCCACCCATCGGCGAATCGGAGGCGACCTGCCCGTGGCCGGTCGAGCCCTCGGCGGGGCCGGGCACGATCGCGCGCGCCGGGCCGCAATGCAATATGTTGCATAGTATGGGTATATTTGGCAATATCCTGCACCATGGCCCGTGCGCGACGACGCGTGGCCCCCTGCCGGCGCCGTCGTTGTCGGGGCCGTCAGCCGAGATCTGCGAGCGGCGAGCGCGTCAACTCGAGGAGCGGAGATGGCCGATGAGCGTGCGGATGACGCCGCGCGCGAGCTCGGGCGACTCGTCGAGCAACGCCTCGAACTGCTCGCGTGGGATGCGGAGGAGGCGGCTCGGCTCGAGCGCGACGATGCTCGCCGCGCGCGGGGCGCCGTCGAGCAACGCGAGCTCCCCGAACGCCGCGCCGGGGCCGATCTCGCGCAGCCTCGTCGCGCCGCGCTCGACGGACAGCTTGCCGGAGGCGACGACGAAGAGCGCGTCGCCCGGATCGCCCTCGCGCACGACGGCCTCTCCGACGTCCGCCTCGACCTGCTGCGCGATCTCGGCGACGGGGTAGAGCTCCTCGCCCGCCAGCCCGGCGAAGAGCGAGGAGTCGCGGAGGACGAGCACCTTCTCGAGGACGCCGATCATGCGTGTCGACCCGGCCGTCGCGGCCACGAATCACGCCCGGCGCGGCCCGATGTCGTCCCATCCATTATCACGAGGGTCGGCGCCGCCGGGGAGCTTTCATCCGCGCGGCGATCGGCGCCTCATGCGCTGCATGCCGAGCAAGAAGCAGCCGGGGCGCCTCCACCGCGCGCTGCTCGACGTCGAGCTCGACGCCGCGCAGCGAGCCGCCGTCGAGCGCCCACCCGGCGGCGCGATGCTCGTGCTCGGTGAGGCGGGCCACGGCAAGACGACGGTCGCGCTCCACCGGCTCGCGCACCTCTACCGCGCCGCCGCCGGCCGATTCCGCGCGGTCTTCCTCGTGCCGAGCGAGGGCCTCGCGCGGCTCCTCCAGCCGCTCGTGACGTGGCTCGGCGTCGACGTGACCGTCTCGACGTACGACGCGTGGGCGACGCGCCAGGCGAAGCGGGCCTTCCGCGATCTGCCCCGCCGCACGAGCAAGACGGCGACGGCGGGCGTCGCGCGCGTCAAGCGCGATCCCGACGTGCGCGCGCTGCTCGACGAGCTCGCGGCGCGGCCGCCCGGCGTCGTCGACGACGACCTCGACGCGCCGCCGCCTGCCACCAAGGCCCACGCGCACCGCGGCGACCTGCAGCACCTCTTCGGCGATCGACGCCTGATGGGCCGGCTCGCGCGCGCCGGCGACCACGCCATCGAGGAGGTGCTCGAGCACACGCGCGTGCAGTTCCTGCTCCGCGGAGAGGCCGCGAACGCGCACGTCGACGCGCCGCGGCTCGTCACGGTCGACGGCCGCTCGCTCGACAGCGAGACGCCCGAGCACGACGCGGCGTCGTTCGACGTCGAGGACGCGGCGGTGATGTTCGAGCTCGATCGCCTGCGCGCCGCGCGGCTCGGGCTGAAGCCCACGCGGCCGCGCGCGTTCGACTGCGTGGTCGTCGACGAGGCGCAGGAGCTCGCCCCGCTGGAGCTCGCGCTGGTCGGCCGAAGCGTCGCGCCCGAGGGGACGCTCGTCGTCGCGGGCGACGCGGATCAGCAGATCGACCCCGGCGCGTACTTCGACGGTTGGGACGCGACGATGCGCGAGCTCGGCGCGGGCGCGTTCGAGCGCGTCGTGCTCGAGGTCGGCTACCGCTGCCCGCCCGAGGTCGTGGCGCTCGCGCGCGCCGTGCGCGACGGCGTGGCCGTGGATCCGGGGCGCTCGCGGTGCTTCGTCGCCGCCGACGAGCGC
>DASYCF010001281.1:0-2764 GCA_036500365.1 Byssovorax sp. | reverse complement strand
GCGGCGACTCGCTCGAGCACGAACATGCGCGCGCCTCCGCTCGTACCCGCGTCGAGCGGCACGTGCGCGTGCGTGAAGGTGTCGTCGAAGTGCGCGTCGCTCGCGCCGCCGCCGACGGCCTCGGAGAATGCGGCCGCGCCGAGGACGTGGAGCGCCTCGCGGCGTCCGGGCTCGCACGCCGCGCACCGCGTGCGGAACGCGTACGCGAGGCCCCCGAGGATGGGCACGGCGCGCGCCCGCGGCATGCGCCACCGCTCGTACGCGCGGTGCTCCTCGACGTCGTAGAAGCCGGTCGCCTCTTCGAACGCGATCGCGCCGTCGGGCAGAGGGTCGAGGCTCGACCACGTGAACGTCGTGACGCCGCGGGTGCGCATGAGCCACGTTCCGCCGTCGCCGAAGACGAAGAACGGCTGCTCCTCGGAGGCGACGTCGATCTTGCCCCAGCGGTGACCGAGGACCGTCACTCGGGAGCCCTTGGTGAGCACCTCGGGCGAGCGCGCGAGCCCCACGAGCTTCGTGCGCGGAACGAGCGGCGCGAAGAACGACGTGTCGATCGCGGGCGGCTCGGGCGCGATGTCGACGATCGGCAGCGGGTCGAGCGAGAGCACGCTCGCGGTGACGCTGCCGCGCTCCCCGCCGTGTGCGCCGTGCGGGAGCGCGGCGTCGGCCTGGGCTTCGGCGTCGGACGGCGCATGAAAGCCCGTGCTCGCGGAAGGCGCCGAGGGGGGAGCTTGCTCCGGCGCGCGCGCAGGCGCTGCGACGCGCGACGAGTCCGAGGCGGGCAGAGCCGGCGTACGAACGCCGGCGGCCGGCGCGCACGCGGCGAGCGCGACGGCCGACAGGGCGAGGACGGCGAGCAAGCGCATCACAAGGTCTCCAGGTAGGCGGCGAGCGCGAGCTTCTGCGCGGCGCCGAGGTGCATGGTCCGCCCCATGCGGTCGTCGTGTGCGTCGAGCAGCTCCATCAGCGTCGCGTACCTCCCGTCGTGGAAATACGGCGCCGTGCCGGCGACGAACGCGAGCGACGGCGTGTCGATGCGCGCGCTCGTCCCGACGTCGTGCGTGGCGTGGTCCGTGCCGCCGTCCGCGTGGCAGGTCGCGCAGCCCTGCGTCGCGTCGTCGAACAGCGCGTGGCCCTCGGCGGCGAGCGACGCGCGCGACGCGTCGGCGGCGGCGCCGGGTCGCGACGGCGGCTTCATCGCGCCGAGGTAGGCGACGAGCGCCGCGAGATCGGCCTGGTCGGCGGGCTTCTCGAAGCCGGTGCCGCCGAGGCGCTTCATCGTCTGCTCGAGGTGCTCGTGCAACGTCGCGTGCTTGCCCATCCAACCGTAAGGCGCCGTGCCGGCGAGGCGTCCGGCGAGCATCGGCGTCTGGCGCGCGCCGTCGGGCGTCGACCACGTGATGCCGTCCTCGCGTCCGTCAGGGTGGCAGCTCGCGCACGCGCGGCCGTCCTTCGACACGCGGCGATCGTCGGTGCGGTGGAAGAGCTCGCGGCCGCGCGCGATCGCGCCGGAGAGCTCGGGCGGGAGATCGTCGCGCTCGAAGGCGGCGATGACCACGCGGCCGTCGACGCGAGCGCGGCGCGCGGCGCGGACGTCGGCCACCGCGTCGTTCGAGAGGAGGTCGATGCGCGAGAGCTGGCGGCGGAACTGCGACCAGACCACCGCGCGCCCGTGCTCGTCGTCGATCGCGACGCCCGTCGGACCCGCGGGCACGTCGAAGCGACGGCGCACCGCGGTGAACGGGTCCGTCGCGCGCGCGTCGAGCTCGAGCAGCTCGTCGCTGCCGAGGCACGTCACGTAGAGCGCGTCGCCGCGCGTCGTCGCCGCGCGCGGGAGCAGGCACTCGCCAGTGCGGCGATCGGTCGAGAGCGACAGGACGTGCGAGAGCGGCGCCTCGGTGGCTTCGTCGACGGCGGCCGCGACCGGCACCTCGGCGGGCGGGCCGACCTCGAACGCGCCGCCGCCGTAGCCCGCCGTCGCCATCTCGGGTGGCCCCGGGTCGACGCTCACATACGGCGCGAAGACGCGCGCGGCGCCGCCGACGACGATCGACGCGAGGGCGAAGCCTTGCACGCCCTTTCGCGGCCGCGCGACGCTCCCGACGCCGAGGTTCACGCGGCGCGGCGCGGCGCGGTCCGGCGCGAGATCGACCACGCTCAGCGCGCCGCCGACCGCGTGCGACACGAACGCCCGCGCGCCGTCCGGCGACAGGAGCACGGCCCGCGGATCGCGCGGCAGATCGATCGCCGCGACCGTCGACAGGTCGCTCGAGTCGAAGACGGTGAGCTTGCGTCCGAACGCGCTCGTCACGACGACGCGATCGCCCGCCGCGGTCGCGGCGACGCCGACGGGCTCGACTGCGACGGCGGCCTCACACCGGAGCTCGAGGGGCCGCGACGCGTCGGCCTGCGGCTCGAGGATGACGACGCGGTTCGTGTCGCGCAGCGTGGCCGCGACGCGCCCGTCCGCGAGGACGACGAGCTCGTGCGGCGCGCCCGGCAGCGGGGTGACCGCGAGCTCGACCGCGCGCTCGACGTCGAAGGCGTGGATCGCGCGCTGATCCTCGTCGGCCGCGTACGCGATCGTCGCGGCGCCGAGCCGGGCGAGGGCGACCGCGCCGCCGCGCGCGCTCGAGCCGAGCGGCTTCGGTACGGCGCCGTCCCGCGCGCGCGCGCATCGAGGTGCCTGCGCCGTCACCTCGACGCGAGGCCCGGCCGCGACCCCCCGTGGCGCGAGCGACACGCCCTGCGTCCCGCTCGCCGC
>DASYCF010001280.1:0-6255 GCA_036500365.1 Byssovorax sp. | reverse complement strand
CGGCGGCATGGAGATCGGTCGACTCGCCCTGGCCGTGCCGCTCGTCCTCGCGTGCTGCGTCTTCGGCTGCGCCGAGGCGCCGGCCGCCGGCGCGCCTGCGCCCGAGCCGTTCGTCACCTCCGGCGTCGACGAGCTCGGCCTGCCGATCCTCGCGAGCGGCCGTGAGCAGGCGCGCATGGAGGCGTGGATCGACGCGCGCTACGAGCGCCGCTTCGTCCGCGCGACCTTCCGGCGGGGACCGGACGACATTGACTGCGTCGACTTCGACAGGCAGCCGGGCTGCCAGGCCGGCGGCTGCCCGCACGTCGCCGTCGCCGCGAGCGCCCCGACCCCCGGCGCGGCGCCGTCGTGCCCCGCCGGAACCGTCGGCATCGTCCGCGCCAAGATCGAGGCGATGCGCCACTTCCCCACGCTCGAGGCCTATCTGCACCCGCCGAAGGGCGCCCCGCAGATGCCTTGAACGCCGCGCCCTTCAAGCGTGGGATGACGCGCCGACCGAGGCTAGTGCGCGGTGCCGTCGGTCGGCTTCGCGTCGCAGGCGTCGCCGAACGAGTCGGCGTCCACGTCCGCCTGCGTCGTGCCATCCATCGGGCGGACGGGGTTGAACACGCTCGGGCAGTCGTCCATCGCGTCCGGGATGCCGTCGCCGTCTGCGTCGGTCCCCGTGACGCCGCTCGCGTACTCGGTCCGATACGGCACGCAGCTCGGCTCGTTCGTCGGCGTCGTCCCCTTGCAGAAATAAAGCGGATAGAACGACGACGCGCTCTCGACCTGCGCGAGCGTGACCCCCGGCGTGTCGACGCACACGCTCTTCGACGCGCCGCAGAGCGGGAGCGCCTCGCACCCGGTCGCGAGCGCGCCGACGAGCGCCGCGTCGCCGTAGAGCGGCTTTCCGGCGCGCAGCACGAGGAGCACGTCCTCGACGCCGGCGTCGATCACGGCGCGGTAGTCGCTGGTCGCGCCTGCGAAGATCGCGACGTCGCCCCACAGCCCCGTCGCGAGGTCGCCGATCTCGTGCTGGTACGCGGCCGCCTGCGCGGCGTGCCACGTGGCCGCGAGGAAGAGGTCTTCGTCCGTGAGCGCGTGGCCGAAGTACGTCGAGTTCAGCGAGTCGGCGCACTGGAGCTCGCGGAGCATGTTCATCGAGCCCGAGGCCATCCAGTCGGTGCCGAGCGCGATCGTGACGCCGAGCGCCTTGAACACCGGGATCTCGGCCGTGTTGCCGTAGAGGTCCATGTTGGAGCGGGGCGACCAGATGAGCTTCGCCTGCGTCGCGGCGATCTTCGCGATGTCGGTCGCGTTCAAGCCGACTCCGTGGATGATCGCCGTCTGCGCGTTCACGAGCCCGTACGAGCCCTGCGCGCAGGTGAACTCGTTCTCGGCCGCGGTGTTGATGCCCTCGGCGATGTGCGGCGCGTACGCCCCGCCCGAGAACGCCGAGCCCGACGTCGTGTGACCCGTGTAGTTGCAGCCGCTCGACGCCTCCGTCCCAGACGAGTCGTTCATCGGGAACGTGTCGAAGTACACCGTGTCGCCCGCGAGGCCCTCCGTGAGCGTCGTGTCGGGGTACGCGGCGAGGTTGCGCAAGAGGCCGTGCACGCCGCCCGAGCCGATGATGCTCGTCGCCCCACCGAGCACGAAGCGGAGCTCCGCCGCCGCGAGCGTCGCGGGGTCGTCCGTGGGCTGTGGCTCGGTGAGCTTCGGCTCGTTGCCGGTGCCCTTGCGCCAGCCATTCCTGTGATCCCAGCGCGTCGTGCCGGTCGGGATCGGCGCGGCCGTGTTGTACTCGGTGTGATCGTGCGCGTTGATGAGCCCGGGCGAGATCACCGGACCCGCGCACGCGATGATCGTCGCGGTGGAGTAGCCGCTCGTCGACGAGCAGCTCGGGCCGACGCACGCGATCTTGCCGGTGGAGTCGACGAACACCTCCCCCTGCGAGATGCCCGTCGACGTGAGGAGCGTGCCCTGGATGGCGACGCCGCTCGTGCCCGTGTGCGTGACGCTGCACGTGCCGTTCACCGCGCCGCCGCCCGTGCCGGCCGCTCCTCCGCTGCCCGTGGTCGAGGGGCCGGTCGACGGGCCCGCGCCGCCCGCGCTCGTGCTCGTGCTCGTCGTCGCGGGGCCGTCGCCGCCGGTCTCGGGGCCGCCCGTGGTCGCCGCGACGCCCGTCTGTCCGCACGCCGCGCCCGTGGCGAGCGCGACCACGCCGAGGAGGAGGAAGCAAGCCTGGGTGTTTCGCATCGCTCGACCCTACGAGCGCGCGGACCACGCGTCACGCCCGAAGAGGCTCGAAAACGAGCGTTTCGCGCCGAGAACGACGAGGGTTTCGTGTCGCGCGCGATCCCCGACGCCGTCGCTCGGGCCGCCGCGCGCGAGCCGGGGGTGGACGCGCGGACGACCGTCGGCATACGCTCGCGGCCCCCGCGGAGGTTTTCGCCGATGTCCGATTTGTCGAATCGCTGCCTCGACACGTTCCCCGAGTGGCTCCGTACCCTGGGCAAAGACGCCGAGGACGCGGCGCAGCTGCTCAAGACCGCGGACGCCGACGACGCGGCGCGGCGCTACGTCGCCGCCGGGCTGAACTACCTGTTCAAGTCGCTCGATCTCATCCCCGACGGCATCGAGGATCTCGGCTTCTTGGACGACGCGTTCGTGCTCCGCATCGCGGCCGCGCTCGCCCTCGCCGACGCGCCCGCCGCGAAGGAGGGCGCGCCCGTGCTGGCGCGGCTCGCGACGGAGGCGAAGCTCATCTCGGAGCTCCTCGGCCGCGACTACGCGCGCCTCGAGACCTACGTGAAGGGCCTCACGCGCGGCGCCGCGCGCGGCCGCACCGTCGACGACATCCTCTCGAACGCCGACGTGCGCAGCGCGTTCCTGAGCGAGGTCGCGGGCTGGTCGTCGAGCTACGACCCGCCGAGCTTCACGCGCGACGAGAAGAACCTCGTCAAGCTCCAGTCGTTCCTGTCGGCGAAGCTCCCGCCGTGATCACGCGGGCTCCGCTGGCGCAGGCCGGGAGCCGTCGCGCGGGCGCGCCATGATCGAACGCATCCGCGCCGCGCTCGCCGGGCGGGAGGACGCGATGCTCGACCGCATCGCGAGGCTCGTCGAGCTCAACTCGTTCACCGACAACCGCGAGGGCGGCGCGCGCGTCGCCGCGATCCTCGCCGCCGAGCTCGCGTCTGTGCCGGGCGTGTCCGTCGAGACGATCGCGAGCGATCGCTTCGCCCCACACCTCGTCGCGACCACGCAGCGCGCGCGGGAGAAGGGGTTCGACGGCGGCGTCGCGATCGTCGGCCACCTCGACACCGTGTTCCCGCCGGGCACGTTCGAGGGCTTCCGGGTCGACGGCGACATCGCGCGCGGCCCCGGCGTGCTCGACATGAAGGGCGGCCTCGTCGTCGCGATCGAGGCGCTGCGCGCGCTCGCGACGATCGGCGTGCTCGAGCGCGCGGCGGTGAAGTTCGCGATCGTCGCCGACGAAGAGGTCGGCTCGCCCGAGGGGCAGCCGCTCCTGCGAAGGCACCTCGTCGGCGCGACCGCCGCGCTCGTGCTCGAGGCCGGCCGCGCGAAGGACGCGATCATCACGCAGCGCAAGGGCACGGGCAGCGTGCGCGCCTCCGCGACCGGAAAGGCCGCGCACGCCGGCAACGGCCATCAACAAGGCGCGAACGCGATCTGGGCGCTCGCCCGCTTCGTCGACAAGGCGCAGGCGCTCACCGACTACGAGCGCGGCGTCACGGTCAACGTCGGCACGATCAAGGGCGGCCAGAGCAAGAACACCGTGCCGGATCAGGCCGAGGCCCTCGCCGACTACCGCTTCGTCAAGGACGCCGACGGCGAGGCGATGCTCGCGGCGCTGATCGACGCCGGCCGCGCCGCGGCGGAGTCGGTCCCGGGCACGAGGGTCGAGGTCACGTACGGCGCCGGGCGGAGGCCGCTCGAGCGGACCGACGCGAACGTCGCGTTGCTGCGTGAGTACGGCGCGTGCGCGCGCGAGGCCGGCCTCGGCGACGGCGAGGCGGCGCTCCTCGGCGGCGGCTCCGACGCGAGCACGACGAGCGGCATCGGCATCGCGAGCATCGACGGCCTCGGCCCCCGCGGCTCGGGCTTCCACACGAAGGACGAGCTCGTCGAGATCGCGTCGCTCGTCCCCAAGGCCGTCGCGATGGCGCTCTTCCTCGCGAAGCGCTTCGCGTAACTACGGCGCGACGCCGCGGATCCAGAGGACGTAGAGGTACGTCGCGATCGACGTGACCATCATCGCGTCGACGCGATCGAGGATGCCGCCGTGGCCGGGGACGATGCCGCCGGAGTCCTTCACGCCGACACTGCGCTTGAAGAGCGACTCACCGAGATCGCCCGCCTGGCCGAGCGCGCCGCCGACGATCGCGAGCACGAGGCCGTCGACGAGCGGGAGCGAGCGCAGGTAGAAGAAGTGCGCGAGCAGCGCGCCGACGACCGCACCGCCGAGGCCGCCGAACGCGCCGGCGACCGTCTTCTTCGGGCTCACGGCCTCGTACAGCTTGCGCTTGCCGAGGAAGCGCCCGGCGAAATACGCGCCCGTGTCGCTGAGCCACGAGAGCATGAGCGACAGCACGACGAAGCTCGCGCCGTCGACGCCGCCGTCGCGCCGGAGGAGCGCCGCCGCGCCGAGGCCGCCGCCCAGGTAAATCGGCCCGAAGACGAAGCAGGCGACGCGGAGCGCGGCGGTCTTCATGTCGCCGAGCCGCGCGAGCACGACGCCCATCGAGATCGCGGGCCCGACGAGGAGCACGGTCAAGAGCACGCGCGGATCGGTCGTGTAGAAATAGATCGCGACCATCAGCGCGTCGGTGATGACGACGCCGAGCACGCGCGAGACTTTGTCCTCGGGCGCGACCATGCCGAAGAGCTCGTACGCGCCGATCGCCGCTGCCACGCACAGGAACACGAGCCACCCCCACGCCGGCCCGAAGTAGAGCAGCGCGAGGATGACCGGCGCGCCGACGCCTGCGGTCGCGAAGCGGACGGCGAGGTTCGACTTGGCCACGCTCAGGCTCCCGTCGCCGTCGGCGGGTGGTGCGCGCCGACGCGCCCGAAGCGCCGCTCGCGCCGCTGGTAGCTCGCGATAGCGTCGAAGAGATCGCGCTCCGCGAAATCGGGCCAGAGCACGTCGCTGAACGCGAGCTCGGCGTACGCGGCGCCGTACAGGAGGAAGTTCGAGAGGCGCTGCTCGCCGCCCGTGCGGATGATGAGATCGGGGTCGCCGACGCCGAGGCTCGGGAGGCGCGCGCCGAGCCTCGCCGCGTCGATGTCGCCCGGGTCGAGGCGCCCGGCGGCGACCTCCCGCGCGAGGTCCCGCGCCGCGGCGGCGATCTCCTCACGCCCGCCGTACGACAGCGCGAGCGCGAGCGTCATCTTGTGGTTGTCGGCCGACGCGTCGCGCAGCGGGTCGAGCACCTCGCGCACGAACGGCGGCAGGCGCGACAGATCGCCGATGGCGACGAGGCGGATGTCGTTGCCGAGGATCTCGCCGCGCTCGGACACCAGGAACTCGCGGAGCAGGCCCATGAGCGCGTCGACCTCGGTCGCGGGGCGCGCCCAGTTCTGCTCGCTGAAGGCGTACAGCGTCAGCGCCTCGATGCCGAGCCGGCGGCAGACGCGGACGATGCGTCGCACGGCCGCGCTGCCTTCTTTGTGGCCCGCCTCACGCGGCTCGCCGCGCGCCTCTGCCCATCGCCCGTTGCCATCCATGATGATGCCGACGTGGCGCGGCAGGTTTCGGGCTTCGATGAAGGACATCGTCGGGCGGGCGGGGTACGGCGCGGACTGTAACGCGCGACGCCCCGAAGATCGACACGCCGAAACGACGCGAGCCCGCGGCGCGATGCCACGAGCTCGCATCGAGCGCCGGTGACCGAGGTCAGCGACGGCGGTTGCGACGGCGGAGCAGCAGGCCGAGCAGACCGAGGAGCGAGGCCGCTCCGTAAGACGTCGGGGCGCTGCCGCCGGGGAGCTCGCAGCCGCAGCCGCTGTCCGAGGACGAGTCGCTCGGCGACGAGTCGCCGCCGCTCGTCGCGCCTGCGAGCGTGCCGGTCGTCGCCGTCGGGCCGGTCGAGCCGACGACCGTCGTCGTGAAGCCGACCGTGCCCGTGGTCGTCGGGCCGGTCGTCGTGGTCGGGCCCGTCGTCGAGCCGCCGCCGGTGCCCTGCGCGCCGCCGGTGCCGGCCACGCCGCCCGTGCCCTGCGCGCCGCCGGTGCCGGCCACGCCGCCCG
>DASYCF010001279.1:0-15947 GCA_036500365.1 Byssovorax sp. | reverse complement strand
GAGGCGTGGCCGCACCGACCGGGATTTCCAAATCGAAGAGCACGCGATCCCCTCGCAACACCGCCGCCGAGCCCGAGCCCGAGCCTGAGCCCGAGCCGGAGCCCGCGCCCGAGCCCGAGCCCGAGCCGGAGCCCGCGCCTGAGCCCGAGCCGGAGCCCGCGCCTGAGCCCGAGCCCGAGCCCGAGCCCGAGCCGGAGCCCGCGCCCGTGCCCGTGCGAGCCGGGGCGGCGCCTTCGACAGCGTCCTGGGAGGACCCTCCACGCGCCGCTGTCAGCTCCCTCGGCTGGAACGACTCTGCGGGTGTCCGGTGATCGCGCTCCCCTGTTAGTCGATGAAGCAGAGCGCGCTCACACGTGGAGCGTGACCACGAGACGAGAGGCGCAGCCGACAGCGTCCGTCACGCTGCGCAATCCGGCGTTGCGCAGCTTGCGCAGCATGCGCAGGAGAACGCGCCGCCCCTCGCGTCTTTACGGCGAATGCCGTCGTTCTTCGCGTGGCACGACGGGTGCGAAGGGCACGTTCGAGCCGCGGACGGCGGCTGAAAGGACGACGCTCATGAACCCCATCACGATGATCGCGCGCTTCGCTCTCACGCTCTCGGTGCTCGCCTCGGCGGCGGGCTGCGCGGCGACGGACGAGCCCGAGAAGAGCGGCTACGGATACGAGTTCGCGACCGAGACCGTGTCGGCGTCGCCCACGCAAGGCCCGCGCGCCTCGGCGGCTCCGGACGTCAAAGAGAACGGGCGCCTCGCGCCCGAGGGCATCGAGCGGAAGCTCTTCAGCGGCTACGGCGCCATGCTCGCTTGCCACGCCGGCCGCGGCGCCGAGGTGGTCACGCTGCGCTTCGTGATCGCGGACGACGGGCAGGTCACCGAGATCGGCCCGCTCGACGAGGCCGCGACCGCCGCCGGCGACCCCGCGCTCAACGCGTGCGTCGCTCACGTGGTCGACGGGCTCGCGTTCTCGCCGAGCGACGGCGGGCCGATCACCGTCCAGCTGCCGCTCGCCTTCGCGCGCTGAGCTCACGGAGGGCTGACTCGCAGCCACCGTCGTCGTCTTTTTGCCCTGGGACCGCGCTGACTTCGTACATACTCGGCGCGATGCCCGCGCCCGGTGACACCATCGGGCATTACCGCGTCGAGTCCGTCCTCGGGAAGGGCGGCATGGGGCAGGTGTTCCTCGCGTTCGACGGGCGCTTGCATCGGCGCGTCGCGCTGAAGGTCCTGCTCGTCGCAGACGCCGCCGAGGCGCAGCGCATGGTCCGCGAGGCGCGCGCCGCCGCCGCCGTCGAGCACCCGAACAAGGTCACCGTCTACGAGCTCGGCGAAGCGGAGGGCATGCCGTTCATCGCGATGGAGCTCATCCGCGGCGAGAGCCTGCGCGCCCTCGTCGACGACCCGGCGACGACGTGGCAGCTCGCCGTGCGCCACCTCGTCGACGTCGCGCGGGCGCTCGACGCGGCGCACACGGCCGGCCTCGTCCACCGCGACGTGAAGCCCGAGAACGTGATGGTGCGCGAGGACGGCGTCGTGAAGGTCCTCGACTTCGGCATCGCGCGGCGAGCGGCGACCGGCGCCGATCCGATGGCGCCTACGGCGACGGCCACCGACGGGCTCATCATGGGCACGGCCGCGTACATGGCCCCCGAGCAGGTGCGCGGCGAGGACCTCGACGGCCGCTGCGACCAGTTCGCGTGGGCCGTCATGGCGTTCGAGCTCTTGACCGGCGAGCACCCCTGGGGCGTCGGCGGAGACGCGGTGCGGCTGATGTCGACCATGCTCACGAAGCCGCCGAGGCGGCTCGTCGACGTGCGACCCGACGTGCCCGAGGTGCTCTCGGACGTCATCGCCCGGGCGCTGTCGGCCGACCGCGAGGCGCGCTTCGCGAGCATGAGAGCGCTCGTCGACGAGATCGCGCCGCTCGTCGACGCCGAAGCGCGGGTCGCGACGGCGGCGACGATGGTCGAGGTGCCAGAGCGCCCGCCCGCGACGGCGGAGGCGGAGCGGACGACGGCCGCCAACGCCTTGGTGGAGGCGGCGCGATCGAGCGGCGGCGATCGCCCGAGGTCACGCTGGATCGTCGGGTCCGTCGCGCTGGCGGCGAGCGCGGCGCTGGCGGGGCTCCTGTATGCGACGGTCTTCGCGCGGCGGTCGCCCCCGACCACCGCGGGCGCCGCCGCGTCGACGGCGCCTGCGAGGGCGAGCGCGACCGCGAGCGCAGCTGCGGCGCCCGGCGTCGCCGGCGCGGGGCTCGCGAAGCCCACGCCGCGCTACCGGTGCCACGCCGACATGCAAGCGCGCGCCGTCGTCCCGTGCGGCGCCTCGTCGACGCAGTGGTGCGACGGGGAGAGCCGCCGCATCGCGTGCTGCGCCGACGGCCTCGTCGCCGCGGGGCACGACGGCATGTGCGTCTGCCCGCCCCTCACGACCGACGCGAGCCGCGCGCGCGGCTGCCAGGACGCGCCCGACGCGAAGCCGTTCGCCGCGAACGAGATGGGACCCCGACTGTCGGCCGCCCGTGAGCGCGTGCGCGCCTGCTTCGAAGACGACGCGAAGGCGGGCCGCGCCGCGAGGCTCGGCTTCTTGGTCGACTTCTCCCCCGAGGGAGAGCCGGCAAACGTGCGCATCCTGCGCTCCGACGCGCCCGATCCCGCGAAGCAAGCCTGCGCGCTGCGCGCGCTCCGCACGATGGAGGGCTGGGCGTCGCGCGGCGGCGCCGCGTCGTGGGAGATGGAATGGGACGTCGGCGCGCCGCCTCCGGCCCTGTCGGCGGCGAAGGCGGAGACGCCGGACAAGGACGGCTACGGCTACGAGTTCTTCGTCGACAGCATCACGACGCCGCGGCCAGCGCCTCCCGAGCCGCCGCCGAAGAGCGGAGGTCGCCTGCCGCCCAGGGAGATCTTGCGCGTGCTGCGATCGGCGTTCCCGAAGTTCGAGCGCTGCTATCGCGCGGCGCAGGAGCGGGAGCCCGGCCTGACGGGGCGCGTGCTCTCGCGGTTGGTGATCGGCCCGCGCGGGCGCGTCGTCGAGGTGGAGCTCGACGGGGCCGACCTCACCAACGGTGCGCTCGCGACGTGCGTGACGGCCGGCATCGCCGACCTCGAGTTCCCGGCGAGCACGGCCGGCATCGTGACGGTGCTCTATCCCCTCGCCTTTGGCGCAGGTGCGGACAAGTAGAGAGCGATCGTCCGACCCGCGACGGCGGGTGCTCTCACCTGTCCGGCTTCGCGCGGACCCTCGCTCGCAGCGCCTTGATGGCGGCGTCGAGCGCGGCGTCCTTGCCGAGGCACGCGCGGCCCTGCGTCTCGAGGAGCAGCAGGGCGCGCCCGTCGCCCTCGTCGACCGCGCGCGAGAGGAGCGCGGCCTTCCCGCTGCACGTCGCGCTGCGCAGCGCGAAGGCGACGCGCACCGCCGGGCTCGCGCGCGCGATGACGTCCTGTTCGGCGAGGAGCCCGGCCGCGCGCTTGCCTGCGACCGACCCACCGCGCGTCTCGACGAGGGCATAGAGGAGCTCGAGCCCGGGCTCGCCGAGCCCCGTGGACAGCGCGTGGAACACGGCGTCGGCGCGGCCGCTCCCTTCGCGCTCGAGCGCCGCCGCGACGTCCATCGTGGCTTGGGCGACGGATGGATCGTGGAACGCAGCCGGCTCTACGGCGACGAGGTCGAGGAGCGCGGGCTCCGCGCGCGTCCAGTCCTTCGCCTCGGCGGCGATCGTGAGCGTCGCGCGCGCGACCCGCGCGTCGGTGACGTGCCCAGCCGAAGACGCGGTAGCCTCGCCGCTCGGCTCGGCGCTGGCCGCGGGCGCCGCGGTGGGCGCCGCCTCGGCCGACTCGACCGCGCTCGCCACGGGCGGGGCAGGCCTCGAGTCGGCGACGCTCGCGACGGGCGGCGCCGACTCGCGTCGCGCCGGTGCAGCGCGCTCGACCGGCGGCGTCGCCGTCGTGACGGGGCGCCGGGGGGCGCGCGCGAAGACCACGACGCCGATCGCGACCGCCGCCGCGGCGAGGATCGCCACGGGGAGGCGCGGGCGCGGGCGCTTCTTGGGCGTCGCGAGCGGCTCGGGGGAAGGCTCCTCGGCGGGCGGCGGCGGCGTCTCGACCGTGACGGGCTTCGGCGTGCCTGCGACGGCGGCGTCGAGCGCGCGCGCCACCTCCTCGCCCGTCGCGTAGCGCTCGCGCGCGTCCTTCGCGAGGAGCCGCCGCGCGATGGCCTCCATCTCCGGCGATGCCTCCACGCCGGGCGCGCGCTCGGCGATCGGGGGCGGCGCGTCGAAGCGGTGCTGCTTGAAGAGCGCGCCCGGCGTCTTGCCGTCGAACGGGTGCTTGCCCGAGAGCATCTCGTAGAGGATCACGCCGAGGGCGTAGAGGTCGGAGCGCTCGTCGACGGCCCCCATGCCGAGCGCGGCCTCGGGCGCGAGGTAAGCGACGGTGCCGAGCAAGATGCCCTCGCCGGTGAGCGGTCCGGTCGCGCGGCGCGCGCGCTCGTCGGTCGCCTCGGAGTGCAGGCGCTCGGCGGCGACCTTCGCGAGGCCGAAGTCGATGAGCTTCACGACGTCGTCGGCGCCCTCGACGAGCATGACGTTGCGGGGCTTCACGTCGCGGTGGATGATCCCCGCCGCGTGCGAGGCCGCGAGCACGATCGCGAGCTGGCGCGCGATGCGCGCGGCGCGCGCCGCCGGGAACGGCGCGTCGTCGTCGATCGCGGCGTGCAGCGTCCGACCCGCGACGTACTCGAGCACGAGGAACGTCGAGCCGTCCTCGAGCTCGCCGAAGTCGGTCGCAGCGGCGGCGTTCGGGTGCGACAGGTGCGCGCCGGCCACGGCCTCGCGTTCGAAGCGGGCCACGAGCTCGGGCAGGCCCTCGGTGTCCGGGTGCAGCACCTTGATGGCGACGCGACTCCGCATGCGCACGTGCTCGCCGCGGTAGACCGCGCCCATGCCGCCCATCGCGACGAGCTCGACGATGCGGTAGCGCCCCGAGACGACCTTGCCGACGAGCGACGCGGCGCGCGCCTTCGCGGCCGCCTCGGGGGCGCTCGTGTCGGGGCCGTCGTCGCTCGCCATGCGGCCGTCACGCTACCTCGCGCGGGCAGCGGCGCCGAACGGGATCGGCGCCGACGGCGACTTCGAGCTCAGGTCCCGTGCGTCACGGGGCGGCCGCCGCGCGGCGAGGGCTCGAGGCCGTCGAGGTGCGCCTGTGCTGCGCTCAGGTGGACGCCGACGTGGTGCGTCTGCACCATCTTCCAGCCGAGGAATCCGGCCGCGATGGTGACGCCGATGCCGATGGCGGCGAGCGCGATCGCGGCGGTGAAGAGCGGCGCGGCCTCGTCCCACTGTCGGTATTGGATGCACGCGTCGACGGCGAAGAGGACCAGCGCGCCGACGTTCAGCAGCATGTGCTCGAGGCCGGTGGTCTTCGCCGGGTGCCCGGTCGGGACGCCGACGGCCCAGTCGATGAAGCCCGCATACGCAGCAATTCCTCGCAGGCTCGGCGCGACGATGCGAACGACGCGCCCCGGCGGCTCGAGCGCCGCCATCGACGTCGCGCCGCGGGTCGGGCGGCGCCTGCTTGGGTCGACGGGCGGGAACGCCTCGGCATTGCTTTCGCTCTGTCGCGCGCACACCACACATCCGCGCGCGCTTCGGCCGATCGCGGAAGGAGGTCCAGATGAACGCCCTCAATATTGGCATCCTCGCCGGAGCCGTCGCGCTCGGTCTCGGGTTCGGGTGCGCCACGCCCGAGAGCCCCCCCGCGGCGACCCCGATGACGACGCCTCCCACCGCCGCGGGGGAGTCCCCTGCCGCGGCCCAGATCGCGCGCGGACAGCAGGTGTTCGCGCAGAAGTGCGCGAAGTGTCACGGCGCGGGCGGCGAAGGCGGCAAGGACGCGCCGGCCCTCGTCGGCGCGAAGGCGCTCCCGCTCGACCCGCCTCCTGGCGCGAAGCACCGGACGGCCAAGTTCCACACGGGCGCCGACGTCGCCACGTTCGTGAAGGCGAACATGCCAGGTGACGCGCCCGGGACGTTGACGGACGAGGAGCTGACCGCCGTCCTCGCGTTCGACCTCAAGGCGAACGGCGTGAACGTCGGCAAGGTCGTCGATCCGCAGGTGGCTGCGGGCGTCGTTCTGCACCCCTGACGCGAAGCCGCGCCCTGCGCGACCGACCCCGCAGCTGCCGGGCGGAGTCGGGCGCGCAGGGCGCCGTCGGGCGTCAGGCTCGCGGCGCGCCGGTCATCGACAGGAGACGACGTTCTCGGAGACCTTGACCTCACAGCGGTGAGGACAGGCGCGCTCGACCTTGAACTTCCCGTTCGAGCAGGCGAGGAGCGTGCGCCCGTCGGCGCTGCACGAGGCGCCGGTGCCCTCGCAGGGGTCGGCTTCGGCGGCGACGCTGGTGTCGCAGTGGACCTTGGGGCCGACGAGCGCGCAGCCCGCGGGGCCACGGCACGCGGCGGCGCGCACGCGCTTGCCGCCCTCGCAGCCGAGCATCGACGCGTGGTCGACGCTGCAGGCGCCGCCGCCGTGGCACGGCTCGCCCTCGCTCGCGACGGACTGGTCGCACGAGACCTGGGTCGCGCTCGCCTTGCAGCGCTCGGGGCCGCCGCACGGACCGCCGTCCTCGAATTTTCGGCCGCTGCACGTGAGCACGCGGCCGCCGTCGAGGCTGCACGCGAGGTTGCCCGCCTTGCGGCAGAGGTCGCCCGGCTCGGCCGCGGAGTTGTCGCACGCGATGTTGCCCGCGGCGTGCTTGCAACCCTGCGGGCCGCGGCACGACGAGACGGCCTGGAAGCGGCCATTGGTACACGCGAGCATCGACCTGCGATCGGGCGCGCACGCGCCGTCGCCGAACTGGGTCAGGTGCGGCGCGAGGCAGAGGTCGTTGTCGCTCGCGAGGCTCTGGTCGCACCAGATCATGCGCCCGTCGATGTGGCAGCCGCTCGGCCCGCCGCAGTGCAAGCCGACGCGCACGCCGCCGAGACACTCGAGCGCGGTCTGTGGGTCGAAGCACGCGAGCTCCCCCTCGCCGCTGCACGCGTCGCCCGGCTTCGGCGGCGTGAGCTGACACGCGGCGCCGAGCGCGACGAACGCCGCCGCCGTCGAGAACGCCAGGGCGCGGATGATCGAGGCACAGGCGCGCACGCTCAGAACCCTCGAGCGACGACCCGCTCGATCGTGCGCGTGCTCATGCGGCCCTCGATCACCTCGGGGTCGCGCAGGAGCGCTTGGTGCAGCGGGATGTTCGTGCGGATGCCGCCGATGATGAACTCGTCGAGCGCGCACTTCATCTTCGCGATCGCCTCGGCGCGCTCGCGGCCGTGCGTGATGACCTTGGCGATGAGCGCGTCGTAGTGGCTCGGCACGCGCCAGCCGCCGAAGACGCCCGAGTCGACGCGCACGCCGCCGCCGCCGGGCGGGTGGTACTCGGTCACGGCGCCGGGCCACGGCGCGAACGTCTTGGGATCCTCGGCGTTGATGCGGCACTCGATGGCGTGGCCGCGGAAGCTCCACGGGCGCGTGTCGGGGAGCGAGATCTTGATGCCGGCGGCGATGCGGATCTGCTCCTCGACGAGATCGACGCCGGTGACCATCTCGGTGACCGGGTGCTCGACCTGCCCGCGCGTGTTCATCTCCATGAAGTAGAGCTCGCCGCGCTCGTCCATGAGGAACTCGAGCGTGCCGAGCGTCGTGTAGCCGGTCTCGAGGATCGCCTTGCGGATCACCTCGCCGAGGCGGGAGCGCTTCTCCTCGGTCATCACGGGGCTCGGGCTCTCTTCGATGACCTTCTGGTGGCGGCGCTGGAGCGAGCACTCGCGCTCGCCGAGCGTCCACACGCCGCCGTGCTGGTCGGCGAGGATCTGGAACTCGATGTGCCGCGGCTCCTCGACGTAGCGCTCGAGGTAGACGTCCGGGTTCTTGAAGCCGGTCGCGGCCTCGTGCGTGGCGGCCTCGAAGGCGTGCGCGACCTCGTCCTCGCTGCGCACGATGCGCATGCCGCGGCCGCCGCCGCCGCCCGAGGCCTTGAGGATGACGGGGAAGCCGATCGCCTTCGCCTGCTCCACCGCGTCGGCCGCGTCGCGCAGGACGCCCGTGCCGGGCAGCAGCGGCAGGCCGTACCTCGCCGCGACGGCGCGCGAGCTCACCTTGTCGCCCCAGGTGCGCATCGCGTCGGCGGTGGGACCGATGAACGTGATGCGGCACGTCTTGCAGACCTCGGCGAACTTGGGGTTCTCGCTGAGGAAGCCGTAGCCGGGGTGGATCGCGTCGGCGCCGGTGATCTCGGCCGCGGCGATGATCTGCGGGATGCTGAGGTAGCTCTTCGAAGCGTCGGCCGGGCCGATGCACACGGCCTCGTCGGCGAAGCGCACGTGGAGCGCGCCCGCGTCGACGGCGGAGTGCACGGCGACCGAGCGGATGCCGAGCAGCCGGCACGCGCGGATGACGCGCATCGCGATCTCGCCGCGGTTCGCGATGAGGATCTTGCCGAACAAGGCTCAGCTCTTCCGCACCTTGAAGAGCCGCTGGCCGAACTCGACCGGCTTGCCGTTCTCGGCGAGGCACTCGACGATCGTGCCCGCGACGTCGGCCTCGATCTCGTTCATCAGCTTCATCGCCTCGATGATGCAGAGCGCCTGGCCTTCGCGGATGGTGCTCCCGACCTCGACGAACGAGGGCGCGTCGGGCGAGGGCGAGCGGTAGAACGTGCCGACGAAGGGCGACGTGACGTAGTGCGCGTCGTCGTGCTCGAGCACCACCGCGGGCGCGGCGGCCGTCGCGCTCGACGCGGCAGCGGGCGCGTACGCGACGTCGGGCGCGGAGCCGGCGCCGCGCGGGAACGCGACGCGGATGCGACCCTGCTCGTCTTCGAACTCGAACTCCGAGACGTTGCGTTTCTGAAGCAGCCTGAGGAGCGCGCGGAGCCGCGTGAGATCGAGGTTCATGCCACCTTGCCGTCGGCGCGCGTTCTACCGAACGACGTCCGCCGTGGGAAGCACCATCGCCCTGCCGCAGCGCGCCACTCGCGACTTAGCCGAGGAGGTCGAGCAGGCCGACGAGCCCGAGCACGTACGAGCGGGCGCCGAAGCCCGACACCTTCGCGACGCACGCCGCAGCGATGCGCGACCGCCGGCGAAAAGGCTCGCGCGCCTCGGGGTTCGAGAGGTGCACCTCGACGACGGGCACGCCGCAGGCCTTGATCGCGTCGAGGAGGGCGATCGACGTGTGCGTGTACGCGCCCGCGTTGAGCACGACGCCGTCGAAGCCGTCGTCCTTCGCGCGGCCGACCCGCGTCACGAGCTCGCCCTCGTGGTTCGACTGCGCGCACACGACGTCGGCCCCGCGCGCCTTCGCGGCGTCGGCGACCATGCGGTGCACGTCGTCGAGCGTGTGCGTGCCGTAGATCTCGGGCTCGCGCGCGCCGAGCCGGTCGAGGTTCGGCCCCGAGAGGACGAGCACCCGCCGCACGCGCGGCTCTTACGCGAGCTCTTTCTGGAGCGCCGGCACGCGCGTGCGCAGCATGTAGCGGGCCTTGCCGAGGTTCGCCTCCGGCGTCATCGAGAAGGCGACGAAGTACGAGGAGTTCACCACGCGGATGAGCGTGATCATCTTCTCGGCCTGGATGGCGACCTCGGCCGGCTCGCCCGCCTCGAGCATCTCGGCGGCGCGCTGGATCGACTTCAAGATGACGCTGAACTCCGCGCCGATCGTGTTGATGTCGAACTGCGACTCCGGCTTCGAATAGCTGTCGACGGCGATGCCCTCGAAGTCCATCAAGAGGGTCGCGATGCCACCCTCGGTGCCGTCCACGACCTCTTTCAACACCGCCTGGAACATGGCCCGGAGACTACCGAAACGGGTCCGCTTCGGAAAACAAACTTCGCTCACCTCGCCGGGCAGATGGCGCCGGGGCGTGAAATTCGACGTCGAAACGCTCTTGATTCCTCGCGACAACCGGGCGATTCCGCCCTTGGGCCCCCGCTCCAAAGCACGCCTTGACCGGGTTCGGGGCGAGCGGCTAACGTGCGCCGAGCTTGAGGCGCCGGCGAGACACCGGCGCGCCGTTCGCCGTTTCCCTCGACCCGGGAGCTCGCCGTCGAGCCCCGCACAGGCCCAAATCGTATGCGCGCACGAGCCGGGGATCCCCCCCGCACGATGCCTCAGAAGATCCTCGCCGGCCGCGCCGCCGACCCGCAGCTGCGCGGGGACGTGGTGCAGGTGAAGGTCGATCAGGTCATCCTGTCGCGCGCGCCGTCGCGCGCGCTGGCCGAGGCCATCGCGGCCGGCCTCAAGAAGACGCCCGTCGAGACGGCGGTGGCCTACGACGGCACGTGCGTCACCGACGCGGCCTCGATCGCCGACCAGGAGCGCGGCGGCGCGCACTCGGTCGCGCCCGACTTCCCGAGCCACAACATCCCCATCGCGCGTCCGGGCATCGGGTTCCCGGCGCCCGTGCACCTCGAGCGGTTCGCCGCGCCCGCCCGCCTCGCCCTGACGGACGACCCGCGCCTCGCCACCGTCGGCGGCATCGGCATGCTGTCGCTCGTCGTGTCGGCGGCGCAGCTCGGCTACGCCCTCGCCACCGGCTCCGTGTGGCTGCGCCCGCCGCGCAGCGTGCAGATCCATCTGACCGGGCGCGTCCGGCCGTTCGTCTGCGCGCGCGACGTCGCCCTCGAGCTCCTCCGCCGGAACCTCGACGAGATCGTCCGCCGCATCGAGGGCGAGCACAACGCGCCCGTGGTGCTCGAGTTCGCGGGCCCGAGCGCGCGCCTCTTGTCGGTGAGCGAGCGCGCCGTGCTCTGCGGCATCGCGCCGCAGGTGGGCGCGGCCGCCGCGCTCTTCGTCAGCGACGAGAAGACGGAGGTCTTCCTCCGCGATCAGCGCCGCTCGAAGGCGCACCGCACGCTCATGCCCGACCCCGGCGCGCCGTGTGAGGAGGTCATCTCGATCGACCTCGCCGCCGTCGATCCGCTCCTCCTCGACGAGCAAGGCGTCGTTCGGCCCGTGCGCGACCTCGCCGGCAAGCCCGTCGGTCAAGTCGTCCTCGGCGGTGACTCGGGCGTCACGCTGCGCGACATGCTCGCCGCGGCGCTGCTCCTCAAGTCGAAGCGCGTGCCGTCGCGGCTCGATCTGCTCGTCGCGCCGTCGTCGCGTCAGGTGGTCGAGGTGCTCGCGCAGGCGGGCGCGCTCGTCGATCTCGTCGCGACCGGCGCGCGCATCCTCGAGCCCGATCGCCGCGTCGTCACGGCCGAGGTGTACCCGCCGCCCACCGGCGCGCTGTCGCTCCGCACGTCGGATCCGGTGCCGCACGTCGCCGGCGCGCCGCGGTTCGTCGTCGCCTCTGCCGAGACGCTCGCCTACGCGGTCGCGACCGGGAACGTCGGCGATCCGCGCTCGTTCAAGCGGCCCGTGCGCGTCACGGTGCCGCGCGCGCTGCCGACCGACGACGTGCTCATCCTGCGCGACAAGAAGGGCGACGCGACGAGCGCGAAGAAGGCGCCCGTGCTCCCGACGGCGCTCCCGTGGAAGGGGCCCGCCACGCTCGACGTGCACGAGGGCGTCCCGGCGACGCTGAACGGCGCCGCACCCGGCGGCGTCGCGCTGCTCCTCTCGACGCTCGACGAGGTGCGCGCCGCCTCCGAGCGCGCGACCGATCTCGCCTCCGTGCGCGCCGTGTTCGCGCCGTTCATGCCGAGCGGCGCCGTCGCGGCGCTCGCGAGCGAGGGCATCGCCGCGTTCACGATCGACGCCGCGTCGCTCAAGAGCGTGAAGGGTCAAAAGACGCTCGCGCTCCCCGCCCCCACGCTGTGGGGCGACAAGGTGCCCGCCACGTTCGGCAAGTCGAAGGTCGACGTCGTGTGGAACGCCATCGGCGTCGAGCGCGCGTGGACGCACGCCGGCACGTCGCGCACCGCGCCGCCCGCCAAGGCGCGCTGAGAGCATCGTCGCGCCAGGTCGCGTCGCTCGAGGGAAGAGCGCTTCACTTCAAGGGCTGGCTGGCCCTCGAGGCCCACCTTCGCGCCGAGACAACGCCGCTGTGCGGCGCTGGCATGACCGCTGCACCGCGTCGAGCGAGCCGCGGACGCGTCTGCTTCAAGGGGGAGGCGCTCCGGGCTCGCGTCTATGCGTCGAACGATTGGCGTCATGACCATGAGCGATTGCCTCATTCGAATCGGCGCCGCCGCGCTGATATCGGCGCTCGCTCTTCCGGGCTGCGCCGGCGTCGAGGCGGCGACCGAGGTCGGCGACGACGCACCGGCTGGCATCGACTACGACGTCGTAATCGAGCTCACTTCGGTGGTCGTGCCGCCCGGCGGCGAGGCGTTCTATTGCCAGTACGTGCCTGCGTCGGGCGTCGATCGCTGGTTCTCCGCGTTCGACGGGGAAAACGGCCCGATGTGTCATCACATGACGCCGTATCGCGTGCACGATCCCACGCGATCGATGCCTGCGCGCGGCCCGTTCGCGTGTACCTCGGTCACCACGCCTCCGGGCACGGAGGGCATGCTCCCTGGGTTCGTCGAAGCGGACACGATGATCACGCTGCCCGAGGGGGTCGCCATCGAGGTGACGGCCGACGAGGGTCTGTTCTTCAACGAGCACTGGCTCAACACGTCGAGCGAGACGCTCGTCACACACCCCGTGTGGCGCGCCGCGACGATCCCGCGTGAGCGCGTCACGCACCCCGCCGGGCTCGTGAAGCTCGCGGCGGGGCCGTTCGTGGTGCCGGCCGAGTCGGAGTTCGTCGAGGAGGCCGGCTGTCGACTCGACGCCGACGTGTCGGTCGTGGCGATGTTCGGGCACATGCACCACCTCGGCGTCGAGTTCGACGCGTCGATCGCGGGCGTCCCGCGCTACCAGACGGGCTCGTGGGACAGCCCGAAGCCCGCGTACTACGACCCTCCCCTCCCGCTCGGCGCGACGGACGCGCTCGGCTGGTCCTGTCACTACGAGAACACGACGCCGCGCGACGTGCACGAAGGGCCCTCCGCCTCGAAGGACGAGATGTGCGTGCTCAACGCGATCTACTACCCGACGCCGACCTCCGCGGCGATCGCGCGCTGCCCGTCGCCGGTGAAGGTGCGCTGATCGAGGGCGTCAGCGGTCGCAGATCGTCTTCGCGCGAACGGCGCCGGTCGCGACGTCCGCCTCGCAGCGGTGGACGCACGCTTCGGAGTCCATCGTGAGGGTCACTGCGCAGTCGTAGCTGCACGCCGCCGTCACCGAGCGGCGCCGCGCTGCGGCCTCGTCGACGTGGCGTGCGGTGCCCTTCGACCTGTCGCTCGTCGCGAGCTCGGTCGTGCACGAGACCTTGCCGTCGCGGCTCGCGAGCGCGAACAGGCCGGCGACCACGGCCGCGACGACGACGCACGCGACGACGACCCTCGTGCCGTGCGACGTCGGCACCGGCTACCTCGCGAACACGAAGCAGAACGTCATCGGCTGACCGGCGAACTTCGCCCACTTCGGCTTGATCGCGAGGAGCGCCTCGTCGACGACGCTCTCGTCGAGCGACTCGATCGAAAACCCCGCCGCACGAGCCGCCTTCGCGTGCTCGCTGAGGTGGTGCAGGTGCGTGTCGATGGCGACGGAGACGCCCGCGGCGCGGTCGAAGTGCGTCGGGATCCCCATCATCATGAAGTGCGGGTGGTAGCCGACGAGGACGAAGCGCCCGCCCGGTCGCGTGACGCGCGCGGCCTCTGCATAGAGCGGCGCGACGTCGGGCAGGTGCTCGCACGCGAGCGACTGCGTGCACACGTCGTACGCGGCGTCGGGCTGCGCGGTCGAGCGGATGTCGCCGAGGACCAGCTCGCGGTACACGCCCGACGCGCGCGCGCGCTCGAGCATCTCGGGCGTCATGTCGACGCCGTCGACGGCGCGCGCGCCTTGCGCCTTCGTCCAGCGGCCGATGCGGCCCGTGCCGCACGCGAGGTCGAGGATCTCGGCGCCCGACCACGCGACGTCGGCGCGCGTCAGGAGGCGGATATCCATCACGTCGCTGACCGTCGCCTCGTACGTCGTGACCCACTCGCCGTAGCCCTCACGGACGCCGAGCATCGGGTAGTTGCGCTTGTCGAACGGGGCGAAGTCCATGGCGCGCGATTCAGCTCGGCAGGACGTCGAGCGGCTTCAGCAGCTTGATGGCGGAGAGCATGTCGCGTAAGCGGATGGCCTGCTCGCTCACCTGCATCTCGACGATGACGAGGCGCTTCGTCAGCTCGTCGAGGCGCGCGTGCGCCTTGCCGAGGCGGTCGGTGAGGTCCTTGCGCAGCTGCGCGGCGAGGTTGTTCTTCTCGATCGCGCGGAGGCTCCGGTCGAGCTGGCCCATCTGCGACTCGATCTGCGCCTTCTCGGCGTTGAGCTTGTCGCGCTCGTCGACCGACGCGCGGAGCTTGCCGCGCGCCTCCCACGCGGGTCGGAGCAGCGCGACGACGGTCGCGTCGGCGCGCGCGTCGGCGAGGTAGCCCTTCACGGCGTCGTCGGCGAGCGGGTCGAGCGGGTCGACGCCGCGCCGATCCTCCTTGCGCTCGTCGACGTCGAGCACCGCGGTCGCGCGCTTGCCGACGTCGATCGGCACGAGCGCCGAGCCGGTGCCGGTGTTGTCCTCGGTGCCCTTCGGCGCGCCGTGCAGGCGCGAGCCCGGGATGCGCGCGTGCTTGATGAGCGTGCGCGCCTCGAGATCGCCGCCGTTCTTCACGGTGTATTTCGTGTGCGTCACCCAGTCGCGCTCGATCTCGATGCGGCCGCCCTCGATCTTCGCGAGGCGCGCGCCCTGCTCGTCGTTCGAGCGCGCGCTGTCGACGGCGAGGCTCCGCTCGAGCGCGAACGGCACCGTCGCCGTGGCGCCGGGCGGCAGCGGATCGACCATGCCTTGACCGAGGAACGCGCCGTTCTCGAACACGGCGATCGGCCCGCGCTCGAGCAGACCCTTCGTGTCGTTCGTGAAGCGCGCGACGCGGAACGGGTGCGAGCTCGACCCGGGCACGCCGCCGTCGGGCGAGAAGAGGAAGATCGACTCGCCCGGCACCGGCTTCGCCGCGAGGAGCACCATGGTCGCGCTGTGGTTCGGCACGTCGACCGTGAACGGCAGGTCGTAGCGCGTCGTCCCGCCCTCCATCGCGACGGCGGCGAGCGAGCTGAGGCTCCGCGGCGGCGACGGGTTGGCGGTCGTCATGGTCTGCCCGTACGGCCTCGGGGCCGCGGGCATCTCGGCGCGCACCATCGGCGCGGCGGCGGGCGCAGGAGAATCTCGCACGCCCTTCCCTGCGGACGCGTGGCGCGCGGGCATCTTCTTCTTGGCGCGCGCGACGCTCTTGTCCTGCTGCTCGTCGAACCCGTCGCGGTCGGCGAGCGAGTCGAGGCCGCCGCCCGGGCCGGGCGCGCGCACCTCCGCGGGTGGCGGCTCTTGCGGAGGAGGAGGCGGCGGCGCGGGCTGGTTCGAAAGGCTCGTCTCGCTGGTCGGCACCGACGCGATCACCTCGCCGGTGTCGGTCACGATGGGCCGCTGCGGCACGACCGCCTTCTCGAGCGTCGACTGGAACGCGAGCGGCGCGCCCGCGACGAGCGACATGTGCACGCCGTGCCAGTCTTCGCCCGAGGTGTTCTGCACGATGCCCCACGCCTGCAGATCGGCGGTCCCGCTCGTCGCGCCGTCGCCGCGCGGACCCTCGTGCGGGTGGACGACGAGCCGATACGACGGCCGCCACACGGGCGTCTCGGCGACGTAGCCGATCGTGAGATCGTGCTCCTTGCCGTCGAGCGTGAGGCGCACCGTCTCGAGCTGGTCCTTGTCGTCCACCTTCTTCTTGGGCTTCTTCGGCTTCTTGATCGGCAGGCGCGGGTCGACGTCGGCCTCGTCGTCGTCGTCGTCGTCGGCCTCGGGCTTCTTCTTGTCGAGGTCGACGGGGAAGCTCGCGCTGTGCACGCTCGAGCCGCCCTGCTCGATGACGGCGAG
>DASYCF010001278.1:0-2193 GCA_036500365.1 Byssovorax sp. | reverse complement strand
TGTTCCTCGGCGCGCTCGTCGGGCACCCGTTCGTCCCGCTCGTGCTCTTCGGCGTGCCGGCGGCCGCGATCCCGATGGCGTACTCGTACCTGCTCGCGCAGCGGATCGGCCGCTGATCGGGGGCGTCACGCGACCGCTTCGCGCCGCCGTAGCGCCGCCCTCACGGCGGTCGTCCAGGCCGCCGCGGCGACGGCGAAGATCAGCGGATCGAACGGCAGGCGCAGGCGCGCGTCGCCGAGGAAGACGGCGAGCGTCACGAGGCACGACGCGAAGAGGAGCGCGACGAGGCGGAGCGTCCGCGCCTCGATCACGTGGCGAGGCCGTCGAGCGCGGAGCGCCGTGAAGATCGCCGCGGGCAGGAGCGCGAGCCACAGCAGCGCGCGCGCCGACGCACGCAGCGCGTCGTCGTGGCCCATCCAGCCAGGCCAGTACGGCGAGCTCCGTGGGTCGCCGCGCGGGTCGACGTCGAGCGCGAGGCCGTCGCCGATCTTGCGCAGCGCCTCGAGCGCGACGAACGTGGGTCGATCCTCGGCGCGCGCCAGCGCCTCCGCGACGAACGCGCGCTCGTCGCGGGGGCCGTGATCGACGTCGACGATCTCGGTGAACCGTCGTCGGTTGTGGGCGCCGCTCGCCATGCGGACGCCGTCGCCGGGGGGCATGCGAACGCCGCGGCACCCGCAGACGCCGAGGAACAGGTTGATGCCGCCGTTGGTCGCGAGGAGCGTCGGTCGACCGGCGAGCGCGGTGTCGTACGCGGACATCGCCGCGATCGGCGCGAGCGCGACGGCGATCGACAGCGCGACCTCGCGCGCCGCGCGGCGCGCGCCGGAGCGCCGGAGCGAGAGCGCGAACAGGCCGACGAACGGCAGCGCGACGAGCGCGTTGGGGCGCACGGTCGCGGCGACGCCGAGCGCGAGCCCGGACGCGATCGCGAACGCCCGCGCGCGCCGCGTCGTCGTCGTCGCGCGCAGGAGCGCTGCCGCCGACGCGACGAGCAGGAACGTGAACACGGTCTCCGTCATCAGGAGCCCCGTGTAGAGGACGAGCGGCGGATACAGCGCGAGCGCGAGCCCCGCGGCGAGCCCGGAGGCCGCGCTCCTCGACGCGCGCGCTGCGATCCCCGACGCGATCGCGCACGTCGCCGCGCCGAGCGCCGCGTGGAGCGCGCCGATCACCGCGTAGTCACGGCCGAACACGCGGAAGACGAGCGCGACGAGCATCGGATACCCGGCCGGCGTGAACGTGTCGCGCGCGGCGCTCGCGCCGTCGAGGAGGTGCGAGGCGCGCGCGTCGTAGAACGCCATGTCGTCGACGAGGTATCGATGCAGCGGGTGGTCGTCGACGAAGTCGGCGCGCACGATCAGCGCGACGGCGAACACGAGCCACGGCGCCGCGCCCGCGATCGCCGCGCGGCCGCGGGTCGATCGAGCCCACGCGCGCGCCGCGCCGATCGGGCCTGCGAACGGGTAGGTGGCGCTCACGGCGCGACGAACGTACCGCGTCGACGACGGGGCGCGAACGTTGCTACGCCGCGGATCCGCCGACCACGTGGACGCGCCGCACGCCGCGCTGGCCCTCGAGCGTCTCGACGAGCGAGGCGATGGTGAGCCCGCGCGGGACGCGGGCGTCGATCGTCACGCGGAGCAGCGCATGGTCGATGCGGAGGTCGTAGTCGACGTCGCCGACGACGGCGCCGAGCGCCTCGAGCGCGGCGAGCGCCTCGGCCGCGGTCTTCACGTCGTCCCCGAACGTGAGCGCGATGCGCCGACGGGTCGTCTTGTCGTCCTTGTCTTCGAGCCGGCGCAGGGCCGTGAGCGCGAAGATGCCCATCGCCGTGACGACGACCGCCTCGACGTACATGCCCGCGCCGGAGCACATGCCGATGGCGGTCACGAGCCACAGCGCCGCGGCCGTCGTCAGGCCCTGGATCGTGAGGCCCGTGCGCAGGATCGACCCGCCCGCCAGGAAGCCGATGCCCGCCACGACCGACGCGGCGATGCGCGACGGGTCGACCGCGACGAGGTCGTCCTTCGCGTAGTGCTGCAGGTAGACGAACTTCGCGGAGACGACCATGAACGTGGCGGAGGTCATGGCCACGATGAGGTGGGTGCGGAGGCCAGCCTGGCGGCCGTGGCGGTCGCGCTCGTAGCCGATGACGGCGCCGAGGGCGGCGCCGCACGCGATGCGAAGGAG
>DASYCF010001277.1:0-4379 GCA_036500365.1 Byssovorax sp. | reverse complement strand
CCGGGTTGGGCGCGTTATTCCCCTCCACGGAAAAGACGTCGACGACGCCTCCCCGAACGGGCGGGCGTCGTGGCCGGAAATCGGGGGGGCGGTGCATCGACCACGCGCGCTCTTGACCGTGCCTCGCATGCGATGCAGTAGCTCTGTCGCCGCCGCCAGCGTCGCCGGACCTCGAAGGAGCGCCCTCATGACCTCGGAAGCAAGCGACGCGACGGCTCGGCTCGAGCGGCTCGAGCGTGACGTGGCCGCGCTGCTCGAGCAGCAGCGGCGGATGCTCGAGCAGCTGGCGCACCTCGAGGCGCGCCTCGCCGAGGCGTCGAGCCACGCGCCGCCGCCCGATCCGCTGGCCGACCTGTGGCGCGCGATCGAGGGCTGCACGCAGCCGCGGCCGTACAACGAGCTCGTCGGTCGCTTGCTCGAGCAGAACCGCGTCGTCGAGGCCGAGCGCGTCGCGCGACGCGCGACCGCGCTGTGGCTCCGCTCGCCGCACGCCTTCTTCAACCTCGGGGCGGCCCTCGAGCGCCAGGACAAGTTCGCCGAGGCCGAGCAGGCGTTCCGCGCCACGCTCGCGATCGAGTCGTCGTTCTTCGCCGCGCGAAGCGCGCTGTCGCGCCTGCTCGATCGGCAGGGTCGATCGGCCGACGCCGTCGTCCTGTTGGAGACCGAGGCGGTCGTCTCCCCGAACGACCCCGCCGTGCTCGCGCGCCTCGCGGTCTACGCCCTGCATGCAGGGCAGCACGAGAAGGCCGCCCACTTCGCACAGCGCAACGCGCAGCGCGTCTACGCGTCAGCTCTCTGGCCCGAGCGCGGGCGCGAGCCGCCTCGCTCGTTCGTCGGCAGCCTCAAGGCTCCGAAGCTCCGGCACGACATCGAGCAGCTCCGCTACCTGCAGTCGAAGGGCATCCTGTCCGACGAGCTCGCGCCGATCGTCGCGGAGTTCGAACGCACGCTCTCCGAGATCCTCCCCGTCGGCGATGTGGAGCGCGTCGCGCCGAGCGTGGAGCAGCGAGCGCGCCTCGGCGGCGTCTACAGCCGCATCCTCCACGTGAGGCCCACGCCGCGCGTGGACAAGGCGCTGTCGTACGCGTGGGACATGCCCGCGAAGGAGGCGGAGTACGTCGGGAACCCGCCGGGCATCATCGTAGTCGATCGACTCCTGTCCGACGACGCGCTGCAGGCGCTGCGGGCGTTCTGCCTGGAGTCGACGATCTGGACGACCTCGCGCTACGAGAACGGCTACCTGGGCTCGTTCTTCACCGACGGCTTCAACTGTCCGCTGCTCTTCCAGATCGCGGAGGAGCTCCGCGCGGCGATGCCGCGCGTGATCGGCGACCGGCACCTGACGACGATGTGGGCGTTCAAGTACGACCAGCAGATGAGCGGCACGCGGCTCCACGCCGACGAGGCCGCCGTCAACGTGAACTTCTGGCTGACGCCTGACGACGCGAACCTCGACCCCGACTCCGGCGGCCTCGACGTGTGGGACGCGGAGGCGCCGCTCGACTGGAAGTTCGAGGACTACAACGCCGGGTCGACCGACCTCATCGACAAGCACCTGGCGAAGTCGAACGCGAAGAGCCTGCGCTTTCCCTACCGGCAGAACAGGGCCGTGATCTTCAACTCCGACCTCTTCCACGGCACGTCGCCGTTCCGCTTCAAGCCCGGCTACGAGAATCGCCGCGTGAACGTGACGATGCTCTACGGCGGCCGCAGCGACCGCGCGCTCGAAGCCGAGCGGCGAGGGCGCTGACGCGAGCGGCGCCGCGGCGTCCCGCGGCGCCTTCGACGCGTGTTCCGGGCGCACGCGAAAGCAAGTAGCGTCCGACGATGATCAAGCTCCACAAGTTCGGCCCGGCGTTCGGGCTCCCCGACGCGAGCCCCTTCGTGATGAAGGTGGAGACGTACCTCCGCCTCACCGAACAGCCCTACGAGGTCGTCACGGGCGACGTGCGAAAGGCGCCGCGCAAGCAGCTGCCGGTCGTCGAGATCGACGGCGAGCGCGTGCCCGACTCGTCCGCGATCGTGGAGCGCCTCGAGGCGAAGCGCGGTCACAAGCTCGACGCGCACCTCGACGCGAAGCAGCGCGCCGTCGGCCTCGCGTTCAAGTCGATGCTCGAGGAGCACCTCTACTTCTGCGTGCTCTACTTCCGATGGCAGGAGGACGACGGCTGGGTCGTCTTCGAGCCGACGCTCCGCGAGCTGCTCGCCGCCGGCGGCGTGCCCGGCTTCTTGCGCGGCATCATCGCGAAGAGCGCGCGCAAGCAGGTGATCGGCCGCGTGAAGACGCAGGGCGTCGGTCGCAAGCCGCGCGCGGAGGTCGTCGCCGACGCGACGCACATCCTCGACGCGCTGTCGGATCACATGGGCGACTCACCGTGGTTCGCCGGCGCCGAGCCCTCGAGCTACGACGCGACGGTCTACGCGTTCGTCGCGGGCGCGCTCTGCCCGGCGTTCGCCAACGAGATGCACGCGCACGCCGCGAAGAAGGCGAACCTCGTCGCCTACGCCGAGCGCGTGAGGTCGAAGTACTGGAAGAGCTGACGCGGCTGGGCAGCGGGCGTCGCTCGCGGCCGGTTCGTCAGATGTTCGAGGGCGAGGCCCGGCGGACGCCGCGCGCGATGCACGCGCCGAAGTCGGGCCCGGTGCCCGCGTCGTTGTGGCTGCGCTCGGGGTACTCCTTGAGATCGGCGGTGAAGCCGAGGCGGCGCAACGACGACACGGTGCGCTTCGCGTCGCGCACGTCGATCAAGTTGTCGCGATCTCCGTGGTAGCCGTGCACCTCGGGCAGCTGACCGGACGGGTGCGCGCGGCGAATCACCTCGGGCGGGACCTGGCCCGAGAGCGCGCACGCGTAGCCGAACTCTTGCGGGTGCGTGAGCGCGAGCGCGTACGTCAGCTCGGCGCCCTGCGAGAAGCCGGCGACGACCGGCTTGCCCTGCGTCGGCCACGCGGCGGCGATCGCGTCGATGCCGCGCGACACCCGGGAGATGACGGGCGGCATCGCGCGCGCGAGGTCGGCGTGCGCGTTCGCGTGCCCGGAGCCCTGCGGGAACCAGGCATAGCCGCGGCCGAACTGCACGCCGCCGTACGGGATGACGACGCGCGCCTTCTCGTGCAAGAGCCCGTCGACGTGCCGCGCGGTGGACTGGGGCTGAGCGTTCCCGCCGGGGAGATCGATGACGAGCGGCAGCTTCTCGTCGGCGCGGGCGCCGCCGGTGAGGTGCACGACGTAGCGGAGGCCGCCGGTCTCGTACACGCCGTCGACGCCGGCGCGCGGGAGCGAGCGAGCGTGACGCGGCGCCTGGTACCCGGACGCGACGACCTCTCGCGCCCGCGCGACCTCAGCCACCGCGTCGTTCCGAGCGGCGGCTCGCCCTGCCGGCTTGTGCCCACAGCCCACCGCGACCGCGCCGAGCGCCACCACGGCCGCGAGCCGAGGCACGACGCTGCGCATCTGCACATGACCCATGATGGGAGTAGACGGCGGCTCCGCCCGGTCGATGCACGCCTGAAGCAAGAATCCGCTTCCGATAAAAAGGCCGTGAATTCGAATGCCTACGCGAGGGAAGCTCGCCTCGCGAGGCGCCGTATGACGCCGGGTCAGAGCGCGAGGTCGTTCACGCGCTCCTGGTTTCGCCGGACGGCGCCGCGGCCCTCGCGCGAGTCCTGCGCGGGGGCGGGGCGCGGCGGGCTGGCGAACGGGCTGGCGTTCGTCGTCGGCGGCGTGGCGAAGCCGCTCGAGCCGAGCGCCTGGAGCTGGTTGTCGAGGTCCTTGGCGACGGCCCTGCGCTTGGGCGCAGGCGCTGCGGCGGCGGCCTTCTCGCTGAACGCGCGCAGGCTCGACTCCTGCGCGGCGACCTTCCGGCTCGCTTCGTCGAACCGACCTTGCTCGAACAGCGTGTTCGCCTCCTTGAGGACGAGCGCCGTCTCGCTGCGCTGCACGCGGCTGGCGACGACCGCGTCGAGATCGCCAGGCGCCGCGCCGCTGGGCAGCGCCTCGGCGACGAGCTCACCCTTCGCGCCGACGACGGCGCCGCTCGAGAGATCCTTGTAGGCGACCGCGACCGTCGCCATCGGCATCGATCCGGCGCCGGCGCGCGGCGCGCGCACCCGGAGCAGCACCGTCTTCGTCTCGGCGGCGGAGAACGAGCCGAGCGGCACCACGACGGAGCCCCCGGCGCGGTGGAACGAGCGATCGAACACGCGGTCGAGCTCGACGCCGTCGGGCAGATCGACCTTCACCTCGGCCTCGCTCGCGACGGTCGACGTGAGCGCCTCGGCCTCT
Organism: Byssovorax sp.; assembly: GCA_036500365.1. Lineage (GTDB taxonomy): Bacteria > Myxococcota_A > Polyangia > Polyangiales > Polyangiaceae > DASYCF01. Next base: position 94 of record DASYCF010001277.1, on the reverse strand, counting down.
CGCTCGAACGCGCGCTCGAGCGCGGCGTCGTTCTCGACGAAGTAGTGGTGGCCGTTCGACTCCTGCGCGATCGCGGCGAGGACCTTCTCGTTGT